>NZ_JBJLSG010000045.1:0-33078 GCF_050871925.1 Kineococcus gurbantunggutensis | reverse complement strand
GGCGCCGGCTCACCGTCAGCGCGGCGGGGTGGTCCGCGCGCGGGCGCCCCGGGGGGCCCCCCCGCCCCGGCCCCCCCCCCCCCCCCCCCCCCCCCCCCCCCCCCCCCCCCCCCCCCCCGCCGCGCCGCCCGCGCAGGGCTTCGACGTGTGCGCCTCGGTGCCGGTGCTGGTCACCGGCGCCACCGGCGAGCAGCGCCTGGAGATCGAGGCGCCGGTGCGCCGGCACGTGGCCCTGTACCTGGGCGGCATGGGCTCGCGCTCGCAGAACTTCTACGCCGCCCTGGCCCGCCGCCTGGGCTTCTCCGACGCGGTGGACGAGGTGCAGGAGCACTTCCTGGCCGGCCGGCACCGCGAGGCCGCCGCCGCGGTGCCGGCCGGCTTCCTCGAGGCCACCTGCCTCGTCGGGCCCGCCGCCCACCTGCGCGCGCGCCTGGGCGACTACGCCCGCGCCGGCGTCACCACGCTGGCCCTGGCGCCGCTGGCCCCCGCCCTGCCCGAGCGCCTGGCGGCGGTGCGGGCGCTGGCGGCCTGAGCCCCGGTGCGCTGGACGCCGGCGGCCGCGACCGCGGCGGCCGGTCCCCTCAGCGCACCAGGCGCAGCACCAGCGGGTACCGGTAGGGGCGCCCGTTGTTCGCCGCGACGGCCCCCAGGACGCCGACGACGGTCGCGGCGATCAGGGCCAGCACCGGCAGCAGCAGCGAGACGCCGAACGTGGGGAAGAAGAGCAGGGCGGCCAGCACGCCCAGCACCAGCTCGTAGAGCACCAGCGAGATGCTCGCGTTGAGCGCCTCGGCGGCGTGCTCGCGCACGAACCGGCTGCGGTCCTTGAAGACCAGGAAGACCAGCAGCGGCGCGACGACGGGCAGGCTCACCCACACCAGCAGCGTGCCCACGTGCGCCAGCACGCTCCAGGTGCGCTCGTCCTGCACCGACACCGCCCCCGGCGGGACGTGCTGCGGCGGGTACGGCTGCTCGTACGGGTACGGCTGCTCGTGCGGGTGCTGCTGGCCCTGCGGGTACGGCTGCTGGGGGTACGGCTGCTGGGGGTACGGCTGCTGCCCGTACGGGTCCTGCGGGCCGTGGTCGGGCCGGGGTGGCTGGTGCGGGTCGCTCACGGCGTCCTCCGGGGCTGGGTGCGTGCTGCTGCCCGACGATCCTCGCGCGCCGGCCGGGGTCGCGTCGTCCTCCCGCGGGTGGTGCCGGTGCCGGGCCGGCTCCCCCCGCCGGGGGAGGGGCGCCTCAGCGGTCCGCCGCGTCCGCGGTGACGAAGTCCACCAGCTCCTCCACGCGCCCCAGCAGCGCCGGCTCCAGGTCGGCGTAGTTGCGCACGGTGCCCAGGATCCGCTTCCAGCCGTGCGCGACGTCGGCCTGCGTGGCGTGCGGCCAGCCCAGCTCGGCGAGCACGCCGTGCTTCCAGGACGTGCCGCGCGGGATGACCGGCCAGCGCTCCCACCCCAGCCGCTGCGGGCGCACCGCCTGCCAGACGTCGACGAAGGGGTGGCCCACGACCAGCACGTGCGGGTCGGCGCCCACGGCCGCCACGATCCGCGACTCCTTGGAGCCGGGCACGAGGTGGTCCACCAGCACGCCGACGCGCCGGCCGGGGCGCGGGCCGAAGGAGCGCACCGCGGCGGCGAGGTCGTCGACGCCGTCGAGCATCTCCACCACGACGCCCTCCACGCGCAGGTCGTCGCCCCACACCCTCTCGACCAGCTCCGCGTCGTGGCGGCCCTCCACGAGGATGCGCGAGGCGCGCGCGGTGCGGGCCGCGGCGCCGGGCACCGCCACCGAGCCGCTGGCGGTGCGGGTGGGCGCCGCCGGGGCGGCCGGGCCCCTCGGGGCGACCAGCCGCACCGGCTGCCCGTCGATCCAGAAGCCGGGCCCGAGCGGGAAGGTGCGGGTGCGCCCGCGCGCGTCCTCCAGGACGACGACGTGCACGCCGCCGCTCTTCTCCACGCGCACCACCGCGCCGACCCAGCCGGTCTCCACGTCCTCCACGACGAGCCCGCGCACGGCGGGCTCCTCGCGGTGCGCCGGCCGCCGCGGGTGCGGGTCCGCGGCGAGCACGTCGGCGCCGTAGCGGTCGGTGGACGGGTGCCTGGGGCTCACCCGCGGCACGCTAACGAGGGCGCCGCGCCTCGCGGTGGAGGCGCGCTGGCCTAGACTTGGCACTCTGGCGACCTGAGTGCCAGCGGGGCGGCCGCCCCGGGACGCGTCGAGCGGGGGGTGTGGGGTGAGCGACGACCGCAGGCTCGCCGTGCTGCGCGCCATCGTCGAGGACTACGTGTCGACCCACGAGCCGGTGGGCTCCAAGGCGCTCGTGGAGCGCCACCGCCTGGGCGTCTCGCCGGCGACGATCCGCAACGACATGGCGGTGCTGGAGGAGGAGGGGTACATCACCCAGCCGCACACCAGCGCCGGGCGCATCCCCACCGACAAGGGCTACCGCCTCTTCGTGGACCGCCTGGCCAGCGTCAAGCCCATGACGCCGGCCGAGCGCCGCGCCATCCAGACCTTCCTCGAGGGCGCCGTCGACCTCGACGACGTCGTGGACCGCACGGTGCGGCTGCTGGCGCAGATCACCCGCCAGGCCGCCGTCGTGCAGTACCCCTCCCTCTCGCGCGCCGCGGTGCGGCACGTGGAGGTCGTGCCCGTGGGCGGGCGCAGCGCCCTGCTGGTGCTCATCACCGACACCGGCCGGGTGGAGCAGCGCGTGGTGCAGGTGCGCTCGGCCACCGACGCGGAGTCCCTGCCCGGCGCGCTGGCCGCGCTGCGCGACCGCGTCAACGCCGCCGTGGCCGGCAAGCGCCTGAAGGAGGCCCGCGAGCAGCTGCCCGTGCTGGTCGGCTCCAGCCCGCCCGCGGAGGCGGCCGTGGCCGCCGAGGTCCTCGCCGCGCTGGGCGACTGCCTGGCCGCGGGCCTGGAGGAGCGCGTGGTCATCGCCGGCACCGCCAACCTGGTGCGCTCCGGCGCGGACCTGTCCGCCAGCCTGGGCAGCGTGCTGGAGGCGCTGGAGGAGCACGTCGTGCTGCTGCGGCTGGTGCAGGAGATGGCCGAGGAGTCCGGCGAGCGCGGCGAGCGCGGCGCGCTCACCGTGCGCATCGGCGCGGAGAACCTCCACCTCGGCCTGCCCGAGACGTCCGTGGTGAGCAGCGGCTACGGCGAGGGCGAGGTGCTGGCCCGCCTCGGCGTGCTGGGGCCCACCCGCATGGACTACCCGACCACGATGGCGGCGGTGCGCGCGGTCTCGCGCTACGTGTCCCGCATCCTGTCCCAGTGACCCGACCGACCACCCGACCGACGGGAGACCTGAGCACCCCGTGAGCGACTACTACGACGTCCTCGGCGTCAACAGGGACGCCTCGGCGGAGGAGATCAAGCGCGCCTACCGCAAGCTGGCGCGCAAGCTCCACCCCGACGTCACCTCCGACCCCGACGCGGGGGACAAGTTCAAGGAGGTCTCCCAGGCGTACGAGACGCTGTCCAACCCGGACAAGCGCGCCCAGTACGACCGCGGGGGCTCTCCCGGGGCGGCCGGCGGCTTCGGCCAGGGCTTCGGCTTCTCCGACATCATGGACGCGTTCTTCGGGCAGAGCGGCGCCCCCAGCGGCCGCGGCCCGGTCAGCCGCACCCAGCGCGGCCAGGACGCCCTCATCCGCGTGGACGTCGACCTCGCCGAGGCCGCCTTCGGCGGCGAGCGGCAGATCCAGGTGGACACCGCGGTGCTGTGCCCGACGTGCAAGGGCACCTGCTGCCAGCCCGGCACCCAGCCGGAGACCTGCGACATCTGCGGCGGGCAGGGCTCGGTGCAGCGCGTGGTGCGCTCGCTGCTCGGGCAGGTCATGACGAGCCAGCCGTGCCCGACGTGCCGCGGCTTCGGCACGGTGCTGCCCTCGCCGTGCCTGGAGTGCTCCGGCGAGGGCCGGGTGCGCGCGCGCCGGCCGCTGACCATCCGCGTGCCCGCCGGCGTGGACACCGGCACCCGCATCCAGCTCGCCGCGCAGGGCGAGGTGGGCACCGCCGGCGGCCCGCCCGGCGACCTGTACGTGGAGATCCACGAGCGCCCGCACCCGGTCTTCACCCGCCGCGGCGACGACCTGCTGTGCACGCTGGAGGTCCCCATGACGGCCGCCGCGCTGGGCGCGACGATCCCGCTGGAGACCCTCGACGGCACCGAGGACGTCGACGTGCGCCCCGGCGCGCAGGGCGGCGAGGTCGTCACCCTGAAGCAGAAGGGCGCCGAGCACCTGCGCTCCACCGGCCGCGGCGACCTGCTCGTCACCCTGGAGGTCAGCACCCCGCGCGACCTCGACGACGAGCAGGAGGAGCTGCTGCGCCGCCTGGCGGAGCTGCGCGGGGAGGTGCGCCCGGCGGGCAAGCTGGCCCCGGCCCACCAGGGCGTCTTCTCCAAGCTGCGCGGGCGCTTCGGCAACCGCTGAGCGCGGGCGCGGCGGGGGCCCCGGGGTCCCCGCCGCGCCTCGGTGCCTCGGTGCCTCGGTGCCTCGGTGCCTCGGTGCCTCGGTGCCTCGGTGCCTCGGTGCCTCGGCGCCTCGGCGCCTCGGCGCCTCGGTGCCTCGGCGCCTCGGTGCCTCGGCGCCTCGGCGCCTCAGCGCCTCAGCGCACGGTGAAGGTCTTCGTGTCGCCCGCCGGCTGCTCGCCGGCCGCGCCGCCGGACTCGTCCGGGCGCTCCACCAGCACCGTGTACTCGCCCGCCGGCAGCGGGACCGTCACCGAGAACTCCGCGAACGCGCCGTTGGCGCCGGCCTGCGCCGGGCCGCGGGTCACCTCCGCCCCCGAGGCGTCGGTGACGGTGTAGAGCAGCGTGCCCTCGAAGGCCGAGCCGACGCCGGCCACGACCACCTGCCCGGGGGTGCCGGTGTCCACCGACGTGATCCACGCCGGGGCCTGCACCTCCGCCTGCGGGGCGCGCGAGACGGTGGCGGGCACCGCGTACCCGAAGAGCACCGGCTCGGCCCGGCCGTCCTCGCGGACCTCCACGGGCACGTCCTCGCCCGCGGCGGCCGTCACGGTGTGGACGAGCTGCTGCACGGCCGCGGCGGCCCGCGCCGGGTCCAGCGAGCCCGGCGCCGCGCCGGCGGGCAGGTCCACCACGAGGCGGTCGGCCTCGCGCGTGACGCCGCCGCCGGTGACCGGCGCCCAGGGGGAGTCGTAGTCCGGGTCGGACGGCTCGCCCGCGAGCATCGCGGCCAGCGCCCGGTCGGCGTCGTCGCCCTCGCCGCCCGCGCGCACGAACTCGCGGAACAGCGAGGAGCGCGCCCCGCCCAGCCAGTACACCGGCACGCTCGCCGAGCCCGTCGGCAGCGGCAGGCCCGCGGCGCTCGTGCCCGGGGCCGCCGCGTCGGGGCTGGCCGGAGCCGTCGCCGGCGCCGTGGCGCTGCTCGCGCCGGTGGGCGTCGCGCTCGGCCGCGGCGCCGCGGCCGTCGTGCTCGCCCGCTCCGCGGCGGGGGCCGGTGCCGGGGCCGCCGGGGCGGTGGAGCTGCTCGCGGCGGCCGGGGAGGTCGGCGAGGACGCGACCGTGCGCACCGCCTCGCCGTCGCGCCCGGCGAGGGCGTAGGCGCTGCCGCCCACGACCACCACGGCGGCGGTGGTGGCGACGGCGGTCCAGGCGCGGGTGGCGCGGCGGCGGGCGGTGGTGCTCATGCGGATCTCCTCCAGGCGGTCGGCGGGCTGCGTGGCGTCGGCGCGGGCGGCCAGGGCGTCGCGCAGCGCGCGCGCCAGCGGGTCGGCGGCGGGGTCCGGCAGCGGGCCGGCGTCCACCGGCCCGCCGCCGCGGGGGTCGGTCCCGCGCGGGTCCCCGTCGCGGGGGTCGCGCTCGTCGTCGTGGTTCACGGGGTCTCCTCCTGGCGGGCCAGACCGGCGCGCAGGGCCGCCAGCCCCCGGTGCGCGTGCGTCTTGACGGCCCCGCGGCTGATGCCCAGGGCCTCGGCGATGCCCTGCTCGGACATCTCCGCGGAGTAGCGCAGCACCAGGACCTCGCGCTGCCGCGCCGGCAGCGCGTCCAGCGCGGCCAGGACCGAGCGGTGCTCCGCCGAGCGCACCGCCCGCTCCTCCGGGCCCTCCGGGGCCGGGTCGGGCAGCGGGCGCCTGCGGTCGGTGACCGCGCGGTGGCGCAGCACGTCGCGCGCGCCGTTGACCACCGCCTGCCGCAGGTACGCCACCGCCGAGGCGCGGTCGTCCAGGCGCCGCCAGCGGCGGTGCAGCGCCACGAAGGCCTCCTGCACGACCTCCTCGGCGGTGGAGGTCTCCCCGGTGAACTCCGCGGCCAGGCCCACCAGGCGGCGCCAGTGCGCGGCGTACAGGACCGTCACGGCCGTGTCGGCGTCCCACCCGCGCGGGTCCCCGGGGTCGTCCGCGAGCGCGCCGGCGCCCGCGCCGGCACCGGCGCCCACCGCGCCGGGGGCGCGCTCGACCCGCCGGTCAGCCACGGCGCGCCGCGCACTGAGCATCTCCACACGAGTACGACGAGCGAGCGGCGGTCACGGTTGACATCCAAGCGGAGCGGATCCGCCGCGCCGGGCAGGAGGGCGGGCGGCGGGCCGCGCGGGTACGGTTCGCGCATGAGCGGCAGCCGCAACGGACGAGCCCCCGCCGACCTCTTCCTGAGGATCGTCTCCGGGGAGCTGCCCGCGACGATCGTGCACTCCGACGACCTCGTCGTCGCCTTCGAGGACGCCGACCCCCAGGCGCCCGTGCACGTCCTCGTCGTCCCGCGCGAGCGGCACGAGACGGTCGCCGAGCTCGCCGCCGCGGCCCCGGCCACCCTGGCGCGGCTCGTCGAGGTCGCCCAGCGGGTGGCCGACGAGCGCTGCGGCGGGCACTTCCGGCTCGTCTTCAACACCGGTGAGGACGTGGGGCAGTCGGTGCCCCACGTCCACGGCCACGTCCTCGGGGGCCGGGGCTTCACCTGGCCGCCCGGCTGATCCCAGGGTTGGATGGTGCGGCATGTGCGGCTTGTGCGGTGAGATCACGTTCGACGGTCGGCCTGCGGACATCGGCGCTGTCCAGCGGATGTCCCAGCCGCTGGCGCCCCGCGGCCCCGACGGCGAGGGGTACTGGGCGCAGGGCCGGGTCGCCTTCGGGCACCGCCGGCTGTCCGTCATCGACCTGTCCGCCTGCGGCTCGCAGCCCATGGTCGACCCCGAGCTGGGCCTGCACGCCGTCTTCAACGGCTGCGTCTACAACTACAAGGAGCTGCGCGAGGAGCTGACCGGGCACGGCTACCGGTTCAGCTCCACCTCCGACACGGAGGTGATCCTCAAGGGCTACCACCGGTGGGGCACCGACGTGGTGGACCACCTCAAGGGGATGTTCGCCGTCGTCCTGCACGAGCGGGACTCCGGGCGCGTGGTGCTCATGCGCGACCGCCTGGGCATCAAGCCGCTGTACCTGGCCGAGACGCCCGGGCGGCTGCGCTTCGCCTCCTCGCTGCCGGCGCTGCTGGCCGCCGGCGACGTCGACACCACCATCGACCCCGTCGCCCTGCACCACTACCTCACCTGGCACGCCGTCGTGCCCGCCCCGCTGACGATCCTCAAGGGCGTGCGCAAGCTGCCCCCGGCGACCGTGCGGGTCGTCGAGGCCGACGGCACCAGCCGCGAGCACCGCTACTGGAACGCCGCCCACGTGCGCCGCGAGCAGTACGCCGGGTTCTCCGGCGAGGACTGGGAGGACGCGGTCCTGGACTCCCTGCGCGCCGCGGTGCGCCGGCGCACCGTCGCCGACGTGCCCGTCGGGGTGCTGCTCTCCGGCGGGCTGGACTCCAGCCTCATCACCGGCCTGCTCGCCGAGGCCGGGCAGAGCGACCTGGCGACCTACTCCATCGGGTTCGAGTCCGTGGGCGGGCGCGAGGGCGACGAGTTCGCCTACTCCGACGTCATCGCGCAGCGGTACGCCACGAACCACCACCGCATCCGCGTCACCGGCGACGAGCTCGTCGGCGCCCTGGGCCACGCCGTGGGCGCCATGCACGAGCCGATGGTCAGCCACGACGTCGTCGCCTTCGACCTGCTCAGCCAGCAGGTCTCGCAGTCCATCCGCGTCGTGCAGTCCGGCCAGGGCGCCGACGAGGTCTTCGGCGGCTACCACTGGTACCCGCCGCTGGCCGGGCTGACCCCCGAGCAGGGCGTCTCCGCGTACGCCAAGGCGTTCTTCGACCGCGACCACGCGCAGATGGCCCAGGTGCTGCAGCCGCAGTGGATGCTCGAGCAGGACCCCTCGCTGGACCTCGTGCGCCGGCACTTCACCGCGCCCGGCGCCGAGACCGCCGTGGACGCCGCGCTGCGCCTGGACACCGAGGTCATGCTCGTCGACGACCCCGTCAAGCGCGTGGACAACACCACCATGGCCTGGGGCCTGGAGGCGCGCGTGCCGTTCCTCGACCACGAGCTCGTCGAGCTGGCCGCCGCGATCCCGCCCGAGCTGCACCTGTCCGAGGGCGGCAAGGGCGTGCTCAAGCGCGTGGGGCGCAAGGTCATCCCCGCCGAGGTCATCGACCGCCCCAAGGGCTACTTCCCGGTGCCGGCCATCACGCACCTGGAGGGCAAGGTCCTCGGCCTGGTCAAGGACGCCCTGTCCAGCGAGGCCGCCCGCCGGCGCGGGCTGTTCCGCCCCGAGTACGTCTCCGAGCTGGTGCGCGACCCCAACGCCGAGCTGACCCCCCTGCGCGGCAACAAGCTGTGGCAGCTGGGGCTGCTGGAGCTGTGGCTGCAGCAGCACGGGATCGACTGAGCGGGCCGGGAGGTGACCACGATGAGCTCCGCGGGGATCCGGCGCCGGGGCAGGGTGGCCGGCCTGCGCGGGCGGACCGACGCGCCCGCCATCTCCAGCCGCACCTGGCAGCGCCCGCCCAGCCACTTCACGCGCGACATGGCCACCGACGTCGCCCTCGACATGGGCTGGGGCCGGCTGGTGTTCGGGCACACCTTCACCGACCAGCGCGACGTCGTCGACGCCCTGCGCGCCGAGGAGACCGGCGAGCGCGACATCGCCATGTACGTGCGCGAACCGCAGGTGCTCGTGGGCCTGGCGCCGCACGAGCTGTTCATGGACCCCTCCATCACGTTCCGCCTGGACCTGGCGCGCTACCGGCCCCCGCGCGACCGCAACCCCGACGTGTTCGTGCGCATGGTCCGCGAGCGCTCCGAGCTGGAGGACGTCAACCGCCTCTACGCGGCCAACGGCATGGTGGCCTCCGACCCCGACGTCATGTGGGCCAACCACCGCACCCGCACCTTCACCTACCTCGTCGCCGAGGACACCCGCACCCGCGAGGTCGTCGGCACCGTCACCGGCGTCGACCACGTCCTCGCCTTCGGCGACCCCGACGGCGGCGCCAGCCTGTGGTGCCTGGCCGCCGACCCCCAGGCCGCCCCCCGCGGCACCGGCGAGGCGCTCGTGCGGGTCCTCGCCGAGCGCTACGTCGCGCGCGGGCGCGCCATCCTCGACCTGTCCGTCCTGCACGACAACGACGGCGCCATCGCCCTGTACCGGCGCCTGGGCTTCCGCCCCGCCGCGCCCGTCGTCGTCAAGCGCAAGAACCCCATCAACCGCCCGCTGTTCGCCCCGCAGCCGGAGCAGCTCGGCGAGCTGAACCCCTACGCGCGCATCGTCGCCGACGAGGCCCTGCGCCGCGGGGTGCGCGTGGAGGTCACCGACGCCCCCAGCGGCGAGATGCGCCTGACGTACGCCGGGCGCTCGCTGCTGACGCGCGAGTCCCTCTCGGAGCTGACCAGCGCGGTGGCGATGAGCCGCTGCGACGACAAGCGCGTCACCCGGCGCCTGCTCGCCGCCACCGGCGTGCGGGTCCCGCGCGCGGTGGAGCTGGCCCCCGACCCCCTGGCCGACACCGGCGGCCTCGCCGCCGCCGAGCGGCTCATCGCCGAGACCGGCCCGGTCGTGGTCAAACCCGCCCGCGGCGAGCAGGGCAAGGGCATCACCGTGGGCGTCGCCGACGGCCAGGCCCTGCGCCGCGCGGTCGCCGAGGCCTCGGCGAACTGCCCCGACGTCCTGGTGGAGGAGTTCGTCGCCGGGCAGGACCTGCGCATCGTCGTCATCGACCACGAGGTCGTCGCCGCCGCCGTGCGCCGCCCCGCCGCCGTCATCGGCACCGGCACCGACGACATCCGCACCCTCGTCGCCCGGCAGAGCCGGCGCCGCCACGCGGCCACCGGCGGGGAGTCCACCATCCCGCTGGACGCCACCACCGAGGCGGTCGTGCGCGACGCCGGGTACTCCCTGGACGACGTGCTGCCCCGCGGCGAGCGACTGGAGGTCCGCCGCACCGCGAACCTGCACACCGGCGGCACCATCGACGACGTCACCGACGACCTGCACCCCGACCTGGTCGACGCCGCCGTGGCCGCCAGCCGCGCCATCGGCATCCCCGTCACCGGCCTGGACCTGCTCGTGCCCGACGTCTCCGGGCCCGAGCACGTCGTCATCGAGGCCAACGAGCGCCCCGGCCTGGCCAACCACCAGCCCCGCCCGACCGCGCAGCGGTTCCTGGACCTGCTCTTCCCCGAGACGCGGCGCGTGCAGGGGTAGGGGTCCACGGGGGCGTCCCGCCCGGCCGCCGGGGGTGTCCCGTCCGGTCGCCCGGACGGGGACTCGGGCCGGGACCGGGGCAGGACCCGGGCGAGGACCCCGGGTCCGTCGGCGCCGTTGTGCCCGGCTCACGCGACCGCGTCGGTGCGCAGCGTGAAGCCCCGCGCGCGCAGCCGGTCGGCCAGGGCGGTGCCGATGCCGGTGGCGGGGGTGAGCACCCCGGCGGCGCCGGGCAGGGCGTCGCCGTCGAGGGCGAGGGCCAGGGCGCTCTCGCCGAGCATGACGGCGGTGGCGGCGTAGCCGGGGTCGCCCTGCGCGGCCACGGTGGTGCGGTAGCGGCGCCCTCCGCCGGTGCGGGCGTCGAGCTCGACGCGGAACCGGCCGGTGCGGCGGGTGCGCTCGCCCGGGCCGCTGCCGGGGGCGGGCAGCAGGCGGTCCACCAGCGGGCGGGCCGGGCGCAGCGACAGCGCCCCGGCGAGGGCGGCCAGGGCGCCGGTGACGGCGAGCGCGCCCGCGGGGGCGGCCGGGCCGGTGAACGCCACGACCTCGCGGTAGCGAAGCCGGGGCCCGTACGCGTGGCCGAGCAGCGCGTTGCTGCGCCGGACCACGCGCGTGTTGTACGGGGCCATGACGAACGGCGCGGCCCACGCGCCGTCCTCGGCGCGCCGGTGCGGGCGGAACAGGTCGCGCTGCTCGCCGAGGTCGGGTTCGGCGGCGCGGTCGGGGCTGAGCGCGTACGGGTCGGCCAGCAGCGCCCGCGCCGCGGGGTCCTCGCGGGCGGTGTCGAGCTGCAGGCGCAGGGAGTCCACGGTGCCGCCGCTGACGCCGCCGCGCGCGGAGCGCAGCTCCAGCACGGCGTCGGTGAGGGGCCCGGCGCCGTCGGCCGCGGCCCGCAGGTGCGTCAGCAGCACGGCCAGGTCGGAGGGCACGGAGTCGAAGCCGCACGAGTGCACGATCCGCGCCCCGCTGGCGCGGGCGGCCTCGTGGAACCCGTCGGCGCTGCGGCGGGCGAAGAGCACCTCGCCGGTGAGGTCCGCGCAGTGCGTGCCCGCCTCGGCGCAGGCGCGCACCAGGGGCAGCCCGTGCCGCAGGTAGGGCCCCACGGTGGTGACCACGACGCGCGCGCTGCCGGCCAGCGCCCGCAGTGACTCCTCGTCGCCGGAGTCCGCGCCCAGCAGCGGCCACCGCCCGGCCGCCGGACCCAGGCCGGCGCGCACCCGCTCCAGCCGCTGCACCGAGCGGCCCGCCAGGCCCACCCGGGTGCCCGGCGGGGCGTGCTGGGCGAGGTGGGCGGCGGTGAGGCGGCCGACGAACCCCGACGCGCCGAAGAGGACCACGTCGAGCTCGCGTCCGCGCTGCACCCGGTCCACCGTAACCGCGGCCCGGCACCCCGCCACCCGGCCACCCGGCCACCCGGCCACCCGGACACCCGGCCACCCGGCCCGCGGGGGCGGGCGCGGCGCGGCCGGGACAGGATGGGCGTCCGAGCGAGGAGACCGGGGGAGCCGTGCCCGAGGGACACCTGCTGCACCGCCACGCCCGCGAGCAGGACGGCGCGCTCGCCGGGCGCGCCGTCCGGGTGAGCAGCCCGCAGGGCCGCTTCGACGCGGGGCCCTTCGACGGTCGCCTGCTGCGCGGCGTGCGCGCCGTCGGCAAGAACCTGCTGTACGCCTTCGACGGCGCCCCCGCCGTGCACGTGCACCTCGGGATGCGCGGGCTGTTCCTGCGCTACGGCTCCTGGCCGGACTCGCCGCCGCGCGGCACCCGCCTGCTGATCGGCGCGGACGCCGCGGCGTTCGCGCTCCTGGCCCCCACCACCTGCGAGGCGCTGGACGACGCGCAGCGCGAGGCGCTGCTGGCCGCGCTGGGCCCGGACCCGCTGGACCCGGCCGCCTCGCGCGAGGAGGCGGTGCACCGGCTGGTGGGGGCCCGCTCCTCGGTGGGGGCGGCGCTGCTGGAGCAGTCGGTGTGGGCGGGCATCGGCAACGCGTGGCGGGCGGAGCTGCTGTTCCTGGCCGGGGTCGACCCGGCCCGGCGCGTCGACGACGGGGAGGCCGGGCGGCTGTGGGACCTGGCGGTGCGGCACCTGGAGCTGGGCGCCGAGGCCGGTCAGGTCGTCAGCGACCCCGCCGCGCCCGACGAGCGGTGGGTCTACAAGAGGGAGGCGTGCCGGCGCTGCGGCGCGCCGGTGCGCGTCGCGCGCGTGGGCGGGCGCACCTCGTACGCCTGCCCCGTCGAGCAGACCTGACGTGCGGGGGCGGCCGCGCGGGGCCGTTCTCTGGACCCCGCGCGACCGCCCGTCCTGGGGGCCGCCCCCTGCTCCCGGTGCACCGGGCGCCCCACCGCTGTTCGGAGCCGCGGGGCGGGCGGATCGCCCGGTGCCCACCCGCACCTGCCGGACCGGCGGGTGCGGGGGTCTCAGCGCACGCGGGGGGAGCGGTCGTCGCGCGCCACCGACAGCAGCACGCGCCCGCGGGCGTCGTCGCGCCCGAGCACCTGCCGCAGCCGGGCGCTGACGCCGTCGGCGGCCGCGGCGACCTCGCCGAGGTCGGCGGTGGGCTCCACGGTGGCGCGCAGCTCCACGACCAGCTCGCCGCGGTCGTCGAGCACCCGCCCGCCGGCCGAGCGCACCCCGGGGGTGAGCTCCAGTTCCCGCGCGCCGGCGTCGGCCACGCCGTCGGGCTCCAGGCGCAGCTGACCGCCGGCGCCGGAGCCGGGCAGCGACAGCGTGCCCGCACCGCGGCGCGGCACGTGCGCCAGCAGCCACCACAGCGCCAGCACCGCCAGCACCACGGCGGCCGCCGCGCAGGCGGCCGCGAACCAGCCCGCCTCCACGACCCCGTCCGCCCCGGCGGTGGACAGCTCGCGCGGCGCGCCGGGCAGCACCCGCGCGAGCCAGCCGCCCCACCACGCCACGGCGGCGGCGCCGCCGGCGAGCAGCACCAGGCCCAGCAGGGCGGTCACGACGCGGTCCAGGCCGAGCACCCCGCGGCTCACCGGCCCACCTCCTCGGGCACGGACCCCCGCAGCGGGCCGGGGGTGGACGTCGCGGGCGCGGTGCCCACCGGTGCGGCGGTGGGCGAGGCCGAGGGGGCGCGCACCCGCACGCGCACCCGCGGCACCGGGTCCAGGGCGCGCAGCGCCTCGCTCACGGCGGTGCGCACGGGCTCCTCGACCCGCTCGGTGGTCGCCTCCACGGCGACCTCCACGCTGCGGCGCCCGGCGCTGGCGGAGGCCTCCAGGACCCCGTCGACCCGCCGGGCGGCGCCGCCGGCCAGCCGCGCCACGTCGCGCGTGGTGGTGGAGGCGGCGGCCGAGCCGCGCACCGCCACCGAGCGGCGCGAGCGGCGGGCGAAGGCGGTGGCGAGCAGCCACAGCCCGAGCAGGGCCGCCGCGGCGCCGCCGGCCGCCACGGCCGGGCCCGGGCGCAGCCCGTCCACGGCGCCGAGCACCGCCGGTGCCCACGCCGGGCCGCCGAGGGAGCCCCAGGCCACCAGGGCCTCGCGGCCCAGCACCAGCGCCAGCGCCAGCAGCAGCAGCGCCAGCACGGGCCCGACCGCGCCGACCCGCCCGGCCCCGGTGGGCCGCTTGGCCGGCGACAGCGGCGTGCCGCCCGTCGTGCGCGGGGTGCTCACTGGACCCTCCTGCTCTCGCGGACCTCGTGGACGTAGGTGGCGACCGTGACGTCGCAGGCGTCGACGACCAGGCCGCCCAGCCGGGTCAGCCGGCCGGTGACCTGCTCGCGCACCCGCGCCGCCAGGTCGGGGGCGGGCACGGGCCAGGCGGCGGCCACCCGCACCCGCACCCGCACGCGGTTGCCGGCCAGGGTGCAGTCCGCCGACGGGTAGGCGCGCCCCAGCGCGCCGCCCACGGCGCTGCCCACGGCGGCGCCGACCCCGCCGCCGGAGCGGTCGCGGTCGGTGCGCACGCTGCCGGGCACCTCCGCGGCGGCGGCCTGCGCCAGGCGCTGCGCGACGCGGTCGGCGACGGTCAGCCGGCCGCGCTGCCCGGGGTCGGCCCGGTGCAGCGCGGCGCGCGGCTCCGCCGCCGTGCGGTCAGCCACGGCCCCGGCCGGGCAGCAGCGACGTGAGGTCGACGCGGCCCTCCAGGTGGGCGCCGACGCCGTAGCCGACGGCGGCGAACAGCAGCGCCAGCAGGAACCAGCCGAGCCCGGCGGTCCCGGCGACCAGCGCCAGCAGCAGTCCGGCGAACAGGCCGGTGGTGGATGAGGACACGGTTCCTCCCGGTGTCGGTCCAGCGGTTCTCACGCGGCCACGTCCTGGACGTGGACCGCGACGGGGGCGTGCACGCCGGCCGCGCGCAGCACGCGCGCGGCGGCGGCGTGCACGTCCGCGGCCGTCTCGCGGACCCCGGCGCCGGCGGCGAGCACGACGTGCACCTCGACGGTGCCGTCGCCGCGCAGGACCTGCCCGCGCAGGCGGACGCCGGCCACGCGGCGGCCCGGCAGGTAGGTGCCGATCTCGCCGAGGGCGCCGGGGTGCAGCCGGGCCACGCCCGGCACGGCGCCGGCGGCAGCGGCCAGGTCGTCGGCCAGCCGCTGCACGGCGCGCTCCTCGGCGGCGGCGCCGCCGGGCGGCACCGGGGTCTGCTCGGTCACCGCCGGCTCACTGCACGCGGGCCGTGCGCTGCTCGGCCTCGTCGTCCTCGGGCAGGTGCACGTCGGAGACCTCGATGTCGACCTCGGTGACCTCCAGCCCGGTCATCCGCTCCACCGAGGCGATCACGTTGCGGCGCACCGCGGCGGCGAGGTCGGCGATGGCGACGCCGTACTCGGCGATCAGCTCCACGTCCACGGCGGCCTGGCGCTCGCCGACCTCCACCGAGACGCCCTGGGAGTGGTTCACGCGCCCGCCGGGGATGCGCTCGCGTAGGGCGCCGACGGCGCGGGCGGCGCCGCCGCCGAGGGCGTGCACGCCGGAGACGTCGCGGGCGGCGATGCCGGCGATCTTCGAGACCACGGTGTCGGCGATCGTCGTGGAGCCGTGCTCGCTGGCCAGGCCGGAGCGCGCCGGGGCGGTGGTGCGGCCCGGGGCGGCGGCGGTGCTGCCGGCGGTGCGGTGGGTGGTCTCGGTCATGGTCTTCCTCCTCGTGTCGTCCGGCCGCTGTCTCGACCGGTGTTCGTCCGACGCAGGGGTTGGAGTCGCCGCGGGCCGGATCGTCACGCTCTCAACAGTGTGATCCGCGTCACACCCGATCGGCCGGGTGCTCGAGTCGTGCGCCGGCGCCGCACGTGCTGTGATCCCCCCTGCCCGACCGGGCGGATCACGAGCGATGGAGCACCCTGTCGTGGCTGAGCGAGCGCGCACCCCAGCACCGCCACCGGTGCACCCCGGTCCCGCCCCCGGCGACCGGCGCACCGACGAGGTCCTGGCGCGCCGGGCCGCCCTCGGCGACCGCGACGCCTTCGCCGCGATCGTCGACCGCCACGGCCCAGCCCTGCACCGCTACGCCGCCCGCCTGCTCGACGACCGCGACCAGACCGAGGACTGCCTGCAGGAGGCGCTGCTGGCCGCCTGGCGCGGCCTGCCCTCCTTCCGCGGCGAGTCCTCGCTGCGCACCTGGCTGTTCACCCTCACCCGCCACGCCGTGCTCGCCCGCGCCCGGCGCTGGCCCGCCTCCGGCAGCCGGCCGCACGTGCCGGTGGAGGAGGTGGTCGACCGCATCCGCGACTTGCGCGAGGACCCGGAGCGCTCCAGCGTTGAGAGCGCTCTCCGCCACGCGCTCGACCTGGCCCTGCAGCTGCTGCCGCCGCGGCAGCGCTCGGCCTGGCTGCTGCGGGAGGTGGAGGGCCTGACCTACGAGGAGATCGGTGCCGTGCTCGGCACGAGCGGCACCGCCGTGCGCGGCCTGCTGGAACGGGCCCGCACCACGCTCGCGACGACCCTGGAGGAGTGGCGGTGACCCCCGAGCCCGAACGCCCCGCCGGCACCGCGGCGCAGGCGCCCGAGCACGGCCTGCGCGTGCTGGCCGAGGCCGCGAGCGCCCTGCGCGTGCACACCCCCACCGGCTGGCGGGCCGTGCGCGACGACCTGCTCGCCCGCGCCCGCCGCGCCCACCGGCCCAGCGCCCCCGTGCGCGGGCGGCACGCGCTCGGCGAGTACCTCGTCGCCTGCGACGTCGTCGTCGGCGAGCTGCGCGAGGCCGTCGACGGCGTGGCCGGCGCCACCGCCGTCGGCATCGCCTGCGCCACCAGCGCCGAGGACCTCCTCGAGCGCGTCACGGTGGAGGTGTCCGTCGTCTTCGGCGAGCACCTGCCCACCACCGCCCGCGCCGTGCGCGACGCCGTGGGGGCCCGGCTGGCGGACCTGCTGGGGGACCTCAGCCCCGGCGCGGCGGGCGTGGACGTGCACGTGCACGTCGGCGACGTGGTCGTCGACGCCGCCGGCCTGGGCCGCTCCCCGCGGGACGGGGCGTAGGCGGGGGCGGGCACACGCCCCGGCTGGGAGCGGGGCCCCCGCAGGCGGCAGTATCGGCGCCGTGAGCACCGCTGAGCGCCCCCGCCAGAACGCCTCCCCGTCGAGCGCCGCCGTCGCCGCCGGGACCGTGGACGCGCCCGTCGACGTGGAGTACCTGACCTCCACGCTCATGGAGCTGCTGCGCACGCCCAGCCCCTCGGGGCGCACCGACGCGGTCATGCAGCTGGTCGGCCAGCGCATCGAGGAGCTCGGGCTGCCCTTCGACCTGACCCGCCGCGGCATGCTGCGCGCCACCCTGCGCGGGCGCACCGACGTGGTGCGCCGCGCCGTCGTCGTGCACGCCGACACCATCGGGCTGATGGTCAAGCGCGTGAAGGACAACGGCCGCCTGGAGGTCGTGCCCGTCGGCAGCCACAGCGCCCGCTTCTCCGAGGGCGCCCACGTGACGATCTTCACCGACGACTTCGAGCGCGTGTACACGGGCACCGTGCTGCCGCTGAAGAGCTCCGGGCACACCTTCGGCGACGAGATCGACACCCAGGGCGTGGGCTGGGAGGTCGTCGAGGTGCGCATCGACGAGCCGGTGGAGAGCGCCGGCGACGTGCGGGCGCTGGGCGTGGAGGTGGGCGACTTCGTGGCCCTGGACGCCGCCCCGCAGATCACCCGCGGCGGGTACGTGAAGTCCCGCCACCTGGACGACAAGGCCGGCCTGGCCGCGTGCCTGGCCGCGCTGAAGGCCCTGCGCGACGCGGACCTGCCGCTGGCGGTGACCGCGCAGTTCCTCGTCACCATCGGCGAGGAGGTCGGCTTCGGCGCCACCCACGGCCTCTCGCAGGACCTGGCGGAGCTGGTCGCCGTGGACAACGCCGTCGTGGCCGAGGGGCAGACCTCGCGCGAGGAGCTGGTCAGCGTCGGCATGCTCGACATGACCGGCCCCTTCGACTACCACCTCTCCCGCCGGCTGCACGCCCTGGCCGGCGCGCACGGCATCCCGGCCGTGCGCGACGTGTACCGCCACTACCGCTCCGACGCCGCCCCCGCCCTGGAGGCCGGCATCGAGGCCCGCGCCGCGCTGCTCGGCTTCGGCCTGGAGTCCAGCCACGGCCACGAGCGCACCCACCTCGACGGCCTCGTCGCCCTGGCCCGGCTGCTGGTGGTGTACCTGCAGAGCGGGCTGACGTTCGACGAGTGGGACCGCGCCGAGCACGGCGACCTGGCGGACTTCCCCTCCGACAGCGTCCAGCCGGTGCAGATGGAGCCGGTGGACCGCACCGTCGTGCCCGACGGCGCCTTCGGCTGAGCGGCGCGCGGGCCCCGGCGTGCGCGTCCTGCTCGTGGACAACCACGACTCGTACACGTACAACGTCTTCCAGCTCGTCGCCGGGCTCACCGGCGCCGAGCCGGTCGTGGTGCTCAACGACGCGCTGACCCCCGCGGAGCTGGACCTGACCGGCGTGGACGCCGTGGTGATCTCGCCCGGTCCCGGGCACCCCGGCGTGGAGCGGGACTTCGGCCTGAGCGCGGAGGTGCTGGCCCGCGCGCGCGTGCCGGTGCTGGGGATCTGCCTGGGCCACCAGGGCATCGCGCTGGCCGCCGGCGCCCCCGTCGTGCGCGCCCCGCAGCCCCGGCACGGGCACGTCACGCGCGTGCGCCACGACGGCCGCGGGGTCTTCGCCGGGGTGCCGCAGGGCTTCGCCGCGGTGCGCTACCACTCGCTGTGCGTGGCCGAGCCGCTGCCGGCGCCGCTGGTGGCCACCGCCTGGGCCGAGGACGGCGTCGTGATGGGGCTGCGGCACACCGAGCGGCCCTTCACGGGCGTGCAGTTCCACCCGGAGTCGATCGGCACCGAGCACGGCGCGAGCGTCGTGGGCAACTTCCTGCGCTCGGCGCGCCGGGCGGTGCGCGCGGCGGTCCCGGTGCCGGTCGCCGCCGCGCCGCGCGCGTACCGGCTGCGCACCCGCGTGCTGGAGCGCGCGGTGGACCCGGAGGCGGCGTTCGCCGTGCTGGCCCCCGGCGACGGGCCCGCGTTCTGGCTGGACAGCGCCCGCCCCGGCCCGGGCACCGGCCGCTTCTCCCTGCTCGGCGGTGCCGGCGGGCCGGAGGCGGAGGTGCTGACGTACCGCGTCGCCGACGGCGAGGTCGTCGTGCGCGACCGCGCCGGCGAGCGGCGCGCGCCCGGCTCGGTCTTCGAGCACCTGGGCGCGCAGCTGGCCGCGCGCCGCATCGAGGTCGGCGGCGAGGACGGCGGCGAGGACCCGCGCGCGCTGCCGTTCGACCTGGCCGGCGGCTGGGTCGGCTACCTCGGCTACGAGGTGCGCGCCGACTGCGGCTCCCCGACCGCGCGCAGCGCCCCCACCCCCGACGCGGCGTGGCTGTTCGCCGACCGCTTCGCCGCCGTCGACCACGACGCCGGCCGCACCCACCTCGTCGCCCTGGTGCGCGCCGACGGCGCCCCCGGGGCCGCGGCGGCCGCGGAGGAGGACGCGCGCGCCTGGCTGGAGGGCACCGCCCTCGCCCTGGCGGACCTGCCCCGGGACCCGCCGCGCCCGGAGGGCGCCGCCGTGCCGCCGCTGCCGGAGCGGGTCGTCGCGCCGCTGCTGGACCGCACCCGCGAGGAGTACCTCGCCGCCGTCGAGGCGTGCCGGGAGGTGCTGCGCGCCGGGGAGAGCTACGAGGTGTGCCTGACGGCGCAGGCGAGCACGGACGCGCCCGTGGACCCCCTCACCGCGCACCGGCGGCTGCGCCGGGCCAACCCCGCCCCCTACGCGGCGCTGCTGCGCCTGCCGGGGGTGGACGTCGTCTCCGCCTCGCCGGAGCGGTTCCTGCGCGTGGACCGCGACGGCTGGGCCGAGGCCAAGCCCGTCAAGGGCACCGCCCGGCGCGGCGGCGACCCGCGCGAGGACGGGGAGCTGCGCCGGCGGCTGGCGCGCGACCCCAAGACCCGCGCGGAGAACCTCATGATCGTGGACCTGCTGCGCAACGACCTGGGCCGGGTGTGCGAGGTGGGCTCGGTGGCGGTGCCGGAGCTGATGGCGGTGGAGACGTACGCCACCGCCCACCAGCTCGTCTCCACGGTGCGCGGGCGGCTGCGCCCGGGCCTGGGCGCGCTGGACGCGGTGCGCTCCTGCTTCCCGCCCGGCTCGATGACCGGGGCCCCCAAGCTGCGCACCACCGAGGTCGTCGACGCCCTGGAGCGGCGCGCCCGCGGCGTCTACTCCGGCGCGCTGGGCTACCTCTCCCTCACCGGCGCCGCGGACCTGTCCGTGGTCATCCGCACCCTGGTGCGCGCGGACGGGCGCTGGAGCGCCGGGGCGGGCGGGGCGGTCGTGCTGGACTCCGACCCGCAGGCGGAGTTCGACGAGATGGTCCTCAAGGCGGGCGCGTCCCTGCGCGCGCTGCTCGGCGACGCGCCCGCCTGAGCGGGGGCGCCGCCGGCGCGCCGGCCCGGTGCGCCGACCCGGCCCCCGGCCCGGTGCCTCAGGCCAGCGCCCAGCCGCGCAGCCGCCGCGTCAGCTCCGGCCGGCGCGCCAGCGCGGTGCCGTCCAGGTGGGTGACCTCCACCGCCCCGCGCACGCTGGAGGCCAGCCACACCGCCTCGGCGGCCAGCAGCCCGGGCACCGCGACCTCCTCGACGCCGGTGGGCAGGCCCTCGGCCCCGGCGGCGGCGAACACCGCCCGCTGCGTGGTGCCCTCCAGGATGCCGCTGGGGCCGGCGGGGGTGGTCAGCAGCCGCCCGCCGGCCCACCACAGCACGGTCGCCGTGGGCCCCTCCAGCACCAGGCCCTCGGTGGAGGTGAACAGCGCGTCGTCGGCGCCGCGGCGGGCGGCCTCGCGCAGCGCGGCGGTGTGCACGGCGTAGGAGAGGGTCTTGGCCCCGCCCAGCAGCCACGGCGCCTCGGCGTGCAGGTGCGCGGACGTGCCGCGCGCCAGCGCCACCACCCGCACCCCGCGCTCGCGGGCGCGCAGCGTCTCGGCGGGCAGCGGGCGCAGCGCCGCCAGGCCGGTCGGCCCGGCCCCCGGCGCGCCGCGCGTCAGGGTCAGCCGCAGCGTCGCCTCGGCGCCGGCGGGCACGCCCGCGGCCAGCTCGCGCGCCAGCGCGCCCCAGGCCGCGCGGTCGGGCGCGGGCAGCTCCAGCGCCGCCGCGGAGCGCTCGAGGCGCTCCAGGTGCGCCTGCAGGCCCACCACCCGCGCCGGGTTCCCGCCGCGCACGAGCAGGGTCTCGAAGACGCCGTCGCCGCGGGACAGGCCCAGGTCGTCGGCGGCGGCGACGGGCGCGTCCCAGGGCACCTCGCCGCGGCCGAGGACGGCGGTGCGCGGGCGCACGGCGGGCGGGCCGCCCGCGGCGGCCGGGTCGGCGCCCGGGGCGGCGCTCGGGTCGGCGCTCGGGTCGGCGCCCGGGTCGGTGGCGGGGTCGGTGGCGGGGCTGCTGCTCACCCGGGGGAGTGTGGCCCACCGCGCGGACGGGCGCCGTCGGTGGCGCTCGCTACGATTGACCGCGACGAGCACCCCCTCACCACGGAGGCGAACGGCCCACCGGGCCGACCATGGCCAGCAACGACCCCACCCCCCGCGCCGAGGGCGTGCCCGGCGTCGAGACGCCCGCCGGCGCCCGCCACGTCGTCGTCGTCCCGCCCGACGTGCCGATGGTCTCCCTGCTGGGCCCGCGCGACGAGCTGCTGCGCGTGCTCGAGCGGGCCTTCGCCCGCACCGACGTGCACGTGCGCGGCAACGAGATCACCGTGTCCGGCTCCGCGGGCGAGGTCGCCCTCGTCGAGCGCCTGGTCGACCAGATGCTGGCCGTCCTGCGCGCCGGCCAGCCGCTGTCGCCGGACGCGGTGGAGCGCTCGGTCGCGATGCTGCGCGCCCAGGCCGCCGGCACCGGCAGCGAGCGCCCCGCGGACGTGCTGACGCTGAACATCCTGTCCAACCGCGGGCGCACGATCCGCCCCAAGACGGTGAACCAGAAGCACTACGTCGACGCCATCGACTCGCACACCGTCGTCTTCGGCATCGGCCCGGCCGGCACCGGCAAGACGTACCTGGCGATGGCCAAGGCCGTGCAGGCGCTGCAGGCCAAGCAGGTCAACCGCATCGTGCTCACGCGCCCGGCGGTGGAGGCCGGCGAGCGGCTGGGGTTCCTGCCCGGCACGCTCACCGACAAGATCGACCCGTACCTGCGCCCGCTGTACGACGCGCTGCACGACATGCTCGACCCCGACTCGATCCCGCGGCTGATGACGGCGGGCACGATCGAGGTGGCCCCGCTGGCGTACATGCGCGGGCGCACCCTCAACGACGCGTTCATCATCCTCGACGAGGCGCAGAACACCTCGCCGGAGCAGATGAAGATGTTCCTCACCCGCCTGGGCTTCAACTCCAAGATCGTCGTCACCGGCGACGTGACCCAGGTCGACCTGCCCAGCGGCACCGAGTCCGGCCTGCGGGTAGTGCAGGACATCCTCGAGGGCATCGAGGACGTGCACTTCTCCCGCCTGACCAGCACCGACGTCGTGCGCCACCGGCTGGTGTCGGAGATCGTCGACGCCTACGGCCGCTGGGAGGACGCCCGCCCGGCGCCGGGCAAGCAGCGCGAGCAGCGCGGGCGCAGGTGAGCCGCGCGTGAGCATCGACGTCGTCGACGAGAGCAGCTTCGCGGCCGGCCGCGGCGTGGACACCGTGGAGGTGGCCGCGCTGGCCCGCCACGTGCTCGACGAGATGCGGGTGCACCCGCTGGCGGAGCTGTCCGTGCTCATGGTCGACAGCGACGCCATGGCGCGCCTGCACGAGCAGTGGATGGACGAGCCCGGCCCCACGGACGTCATGTCCTTCCCCATGGACCAGCTGCGCCCGGGCCGGGAGGGGCAGACGTCCGAGCCGGGCCTGCTGGGCGACGTCGTGGTGTGCCCGCAGGTGGCCGCCGCGCAGGCCGCCGCCTCCGGGCACGCCACCGCCGACGAGGTCCTGCTGCTGGTGACGCACGGCATCCTGCACCTGCTGGGCTACGACCACGCCGAGCCGGAGGAGGAGCGCGAGATGTTCACGCTGCAGCGCCGGCTCGTGCTGGGCTTCCTGGCCCGCATCGGCCGCCCCGGCGACCCGACGCCCACCGTCGGGCACCGCGCCCTGCCGGGCACCGGGTCCGAGGGCTGAGGGCCGCCGCCGTGGGGGCCCCCGCCGTCCCGCTGCTGCTGCTCGCCCTGGTCCTCGTCGTCGCCGCCGGCCTGGTGGCGGCCGCGGAGGCGGCGATCGGCGGCACCTCGCGCCGCCGCGCCCGCGAGCTGGAGGCCGACGGCCGGCGCGGGGCCGCGGCCCTGGGCCGGGTGCTGGAGTCCGCCGCGCCGGTGCTGACCGTGTGCACGCTGCTGCGCGTGGTCTTCGAGACCCTGGCGGCGGTGTGCGTCACCGTCGTCGTGGCCAGCTGGTCGGACTCGTGGTGGCTGGTGCTGCTGCTGGCCGGGCTGGGCATGTCCGCGCTGGACTTCGTGCTGGTCGGCGTGGGCCCGCGCACCCTGGGCCGCCTGCACGCCGAGAGCGTGGGCCTGCTCGCCGCGCCCGTGCTGGCGCCGCTGAGCCGGCTGCTGGGACCGGTGGCGCACGCCCTGGTGCTCATCGGCAACGCCGTCACCCCCGGCCGCGGCACCCCGCACGGCCCGTTCGCCTCCGAGGCGGAGCTGCGCGAGATCGTCGAGCTGGCGGGGGAGACCTCGGTCCTCGACGCCGGCGAGCACCGGATGATCCACTCGGTCTTCGAGCTGGGCGACACCCGCGTGCGCGAGGTGATGGTGCCGCGCACCGACATCGTCTCCCTGCGCCGGGGCACCGGCCTGCACGAGGCGGAGGCCCTGCTGCTGCGCTCGGGCTTCTCCCGCGCGCCCGTCGTGGGCGAGGACGCCGACGACGTGCTCGGCGTGCTGTACCTGAAGGACGTCGCCCGCCGCTTCCACGACGACCCCGCCGACGCGCGGCGCACCCCCGTGGAGGACGTCGCGCGCCCCGCGGCGTTCGTGCCCGACAGCCTGCCGGTGGACGACCTGCTCAAGCGGATGCAGCGCGAGACCACGCACGTGGCGATCGTGGTCGACGAGTACGGCGGCACCGCCGGGCTGGTGACCATCGAGGACGCCATCGAGGAGATCGTCGGCGACATCGCCGACGAGTACGACCGCGGGGCGCCGGACGTGGAGGAGCTCGGCGACGGCGGCTACCGCGTCTCCTCGCGCCTGCACGTGGAGGAGCTCGGCGACCTGTTCGGGCTGGAGATCGAGGAGGAGGACGTCGACACCGTCGGCGGCCTGCTGGCCAAGACCCTCGGGGAGGTCGTCGTGCCCGGCTCGGCGGCCGAGGCGTACGGCCTGCGCCTGGAGGCGGAGTCGCGCGGCGGGCGGCGCAACCGGGTGCGCACCGTGCTGGTGCACCGCGCGCAGCCCCCCGGCGACGGGGACGGGCGCGACGGGCGCGGGGAGCGCGAGGAGCACGGTCGGGACGGGGAACTGGTGAGCGGTGCGGGAGGTCGGGCGCGTGAGTGAGCAGCCGAGCGGGCGCGGGGAGCCGGTGCACCGCTCCGGGTTCGCCTGCCTGGTGGGCCGGCCCAACGCGGGCAAGTCCACCTTGACCAACGCCCTGGTCGGGCAGAAGGTCGCCATCACCTCCAGCCGGCCGCAGACCACCCGGCACGCCGTGCGCGGGATCGTGCACCGCCCCGACGCCCAGCTCGTGATCGTCGACACCCCGGGCCTGCACCGCCCGCGCACCCTGCTGGGCCAGCGCCTGAACGACCTGGTGCACGAGACCCTCGCCGAGGTCGACGTCGTGGCCCTGTGCGTGCCCGCCGACGAGCGCATCGGCCCCGGCGACCGGTTCATCGCCGAGGCGCTGGCCGCGGTGCCGCGCTCGACGAAGGTCGCGCTGGTCACCAAGACCGACAAGGTGCGCCCGGAGCGGGTGGCCGAGCAGCTCGTGGCGGTCAGCGCGCTGGGCGAGGAGCTGCTGGGCGGTTTCGCGGACGTCGTGCCGGCCTCGGCCGTCACCGGCGAGCAGGTCGACGTCGTCGCCGACGTGCTGCTCTCGCACCTGCCGCCCGGGCCGCGGCTGTACCCCGACGGGGAGCTGACCGACGAGCCCGAGAACGTCATGATCGCCGAGCTGGTGCGCGAGGCCGCCCTGGAGGGCGTGCGCGACGAGATGCCGCACTCCCTGGCGGTCGTCGTGGAGGAGGTGGGCCGCCGCGAGAACGGCCTGCTGGAGGTCCACGTGTGGCTGTACGTGGAGCGCGAGAGCCAGAAGGGCATCATCATCGGCCGCGGCGGCTCCCGCCTGAAGGACGTGGGCACCCGCGCCCGGCGCTCCGTCGAGGCCCTGCTCGGCGAGCGCTGCCACCTCGACCTGCGCGTGAAGGTCGCCAAGGACTGGCAGCGCGACCCCAAGCAGATGCAGCGCCTGGGCTTCTGAGCCCCGCCCCCTCCCGCCCGTCCACGGGCGGGACCGGGCCGTTTTGACACCCGCGGCCCCGTCCCGTTTGATGTCGCCACCATCCAGAGCGGCCGAGAGACCTGGCTCGACGACGCCGCAGCAACCTCCTGGGCTCCCTGGCCGGAGCCGAGGTGCGGTGCTCACGCCAGGACCGATGGAGGAGCAGTGCCGGCCGTGCCCACGCGTCCCGCGTCCCGTCCCGCCGAGGGCGTGCCCGCCGCCGACCGCGTCGACGCCGCGGGCGTCGCCCTGCGCGGCGTGGGCCGCTCGTTCGCCACGGCGGACGGCGTCCACGAGGTGCTCGCCGGGATCGACCTGGACCTCGCGCCGGGCAGCACCGTGGCCCTGCTGGGCGCCTCCGGCAGCGGCAAGTCGACCCTGCTGCGCCTGGTCGCCGGCCTGGACACCCCCACCGCCGGCGACGTGCGCGTCGGCGGCGAGGAGGTGCGCGGGGTGCACCCCCGCACCGCCGTGGTGTTCCAGGAGCCGCGCCTGCTGCCCTGGCGCGACCTGGCCGGCAACGTCGCCCTGGGCCTGCCGCCGGGGACCGCGCGCGCCGACGGCCGCGCGGAGGTCGCGCACTGGCTGGGCACCGTGGGCCTGGAGGGCTTCGCCGGCCACCGCCCGCGCCGGGTCTCCGGCGGCATGGCGCAGCGCGCCGCGCTGGCGCGCGCCCTGGTGCGCCGTCCCGGCGTGCTGCTGCTCGACGAGCCGTTCGCGGCGCTGGACGCCCTGACCCGGCTGAAGATGCAGGACCTGCTCGACGACGTGCAGCGCGGAACCGGCGCCACGGTGCTGTTCGTCACGCACGACGTCGACGAGGCCCTGCACCTGGCCGACCGGGTGCTGGTGCTGGGCACCTCCGGCGAGCGCGCCGGCGCGCACGTCGTGCGCGACCTGCACGTGGACGTCCCCCGCCCGCGCGACCGCGGCGACGCCGCGCTCGCCGCGCTGCGCGTGGACCTGCTGGAACTGCTCGGCGTCCCGCGCGCCCACGCCTGACCCCGCACCCGCCCGACCCCGTCCGACCCCGCCCGGCGGCCGCGCCCGGCCCGCCCATCGCTCACGCCTGCCCGAACCCCGCCGAGGAGAACCGTGCCCACGTCCCGCCCCGCCCCCGCCCCGCTCCGCTCGCGCCGCACCGCGCTGGGCCTCGTCCTGGGCGGCCTGGCCGCCGTCGCCACCGCCTGCGCCGAGGGCGAGCCCTCCGGCGGCGGTTCCGGCGGCGGTGCCGCCGCCGCCTCCGGCCGGGTGCGGCTGGACTACGCCCTGTACAACCCGCTCAGCCTGGTGGTGCGCCAGCGCAGGATCCTGGAGGACGCCGGCCTGGAGGTCGTCTGGGAGCAGTCCCTGGGCAGCAACAAGGCCAACGAGTTCCTGCGCAACGACAACCTCGACGTGGCCAGCACCGCCGGCTCGGCGGTGCTGCAGGCGCGCGCGAACGGCTCGGCGGTGCGCACCATCGACGTGTACTCCCAGCCGGAGTGGACCGCCCTGGTGGTGGCGAAGGGCTCCACCGCGCAGGACGTCGCCTCGCTGCGCGGCAAGCGGATCGCGGCCACCACCGGCACCGACCCGTACTTCTTCCTGCAGCAGGCGCTGGCCGAGGCGGGCCTGTCCGCCTCCGACGTGGAGATCACCAACCTGCAGCACGCCGACGGGCGCGCGGCGCTGGAGCGCGGCGACGTCGACGCGTGGGCGGGCCTGGACCCGAACATGGCCGCCTCCCAGCTCCAGGCCGGCTCGCGCCTGCTGTACCGCAACGTGGCGTTCAACACCTTCGGGATGCTCAACGCCCGCGAGCAGTTCCTGGAGGAGTCCCCGGAGCTGGCGCAGCAGGTCGTCGACGCCTACGGGCAGGCCCGCTCGTGGGCGATCGCGAACCCGGAGGAGCTGGCCTCGCTGTACGCCGAGCAGGCGCAGCTGACCCCGGAGGTGGCGCAGCTGGTGCTGGAGCGCACCGGTTTCGACATCGACCCGGTGCCGGGCGAGGCGCAGCGCAAGGTGCTGGAGGCGATCGTCCCGCTCATGGCGGCCTCCGGCGACGTGGACTCCGAGCAGGTCGCCGGCGAGGCCCTGGACGGGCTGTTCGCCCCGGAGTTCGCCGAGAAGGCCATCGCCTCCGCGTCCCCGTCGGTGGGCTCGTGAGCACCACCGCGCGGCCGGCCGGGGCCGCCGCACCCGCCGCACCGGTGCGCGCCGCGCGCGGGCGGCCCCGGTGGCTGCTGGGGGCGGTGCTGCCGCTGCTGCTGCTGGCGGCGTGGCAGCTCACCTCCACCCTGGGGGTCTTCACCGCCAACCAGATGCCGCCGCCGGCGCGGGTCCTGCAGGCCGCCCAGCGGCTGTGGGGCACCGGGGAGCTGCAGCACAACATCGCCATCAGCACCCAGCGGGTGTTCATCGGCTTCGCCTGCGGGGCGCTCGCCGGGGTGGTGCTGGGCGGGCTGACCGGCCTGTCGCGGGTGCTGTCCGACCTGCTCTCGCCCACGCTGGGCGCGCTGCGCGCGGTGCCGTCGCTGGCGTGGGTGCCGCTGCTGGGGCTGTGGATCGGCATCGGGGAGGCGCCGAAGATCGTTCTCGTGGCGATCGGCGCGTTCTTCCCGGTGTTCACCACGGTGTTCTCCGCGCTCTCGCACCTGGACCCGGCGCTGGTGGAGGTCGGGCGCGCGTTCGGCCGCCGCGGGCTGCGGCTGTTCACCGAGATCCTGCTGCCGGCCACCGCGCCCTCGCTGCTGTCCGGCCTGCGCTTGGCGCTGGCGCAGAGCTGGCTGTTCCTGGTGGCCGCCGAGCTGCTGAACTCCTCGATCGGCCTGGGCTACCAGATGGTCAACGGGCAGAACCAGGGCCGCACCGACCAGGTGCTGCTGGCCATCGTGCTGCTGGCCCTGCTGGGCAAGCTGTCCGACGTGGTGCTGGGCCTGGTGGAGCGGCGGGTCAAGCGCAACCGCGGCTGAGGGCGCGCGGCGCTCCTGCGCGCCCCCCCGCGTCCGGTGCGGGAACCCGGTGGGCAGCGCGGGAACCCGGTGGACACCGCGCCGGCGGCGCGGTTGCCTGGCGGTGTGGACGGACGCTGGGAACTGCCGCGCGAACCGGTGCTGGGCGACGGCGCGGTGCTGCTGCGCCGCCACGTCGCCGCGGACGCCGACGGGGTCGTCGAGCAGTGCCGCGACCCGGACACGGTGCGGTTCACGACCGTGCCGCACCCGTACTCGCCCGAGCACGCCCGCGCCTTCCTGGTGCAGGTGCGCGAGCGGTGGGCGGCGGGGGAGTGCGCCGCCCTGGCGGTCGAGGTGGAGGGGCGCTTCGCCGGCACCCTGGACCTGCGCCACGACGGCGCGGGCTGGGCCGAGGTGGGTTTCGGCCTGTCGCCGTGGGCGCGCGGGCGCGGCGTGATGACCCGCGCCGCGCGCCTGGCGCTGGCGTGGGGTTTCGACGAGCTGGGGGTGCGCGGCGTGCACTGGCGGGCGGTCGTGGGCAACGAGGCCTCCTGGCGGGTGGCGCGGAAGTGCGGTTTCCGCCGGGAGGGCGAGGTGCGCGGGCTGCTCGTGCACCGCGGCGAGCGCCTGGACGGCTGGATCGGCTCGCTGCTGCCGCGGGAGCTGGTGCGCGGGCCGGAGCCGCGGTGAGCGCCCCGCCGGGTGCCGCGCCGCGGCAGGGGTTAGCGTGCGCCGCGTGAGACCGTTCCTGCTGCTGGCCACCCGCGAGGACGACGCGGTCGCCGACGCCGAGCACGCCGCGGTCCTGCGCTACGGCGGCCTGGTGCCGGGGGAGCTGGTGCGCCTGCGCCTGGAGCGCGAGCCGCTGCCCGAGCTGGACCTGGACGGCTTCTCCGGGATCGTCCTGGGCGGCAGCCCGTTCTGCACCTCCGACCCCGAGGCCTCCAAGTCGCCCGTGCAGCAGCGCGTCGAGCGGGAGCTGGCCGCGCTGCTGGACCGCGTGGTCGCCGCCGACGCCCCGTTCCTGGGCGCCTGCTACGGCGTGGGGACCCTGGGGGTGCACCGCGGCGGGGTCGTGGACCGCACGTACGGCGAGCCCATCGGCACGGTGCCGGTGACCCTCACCGACGCCGGCCGCGCCGACCCCCTCTTCGGCGCCCTGCCCCCGGTGTTCGACGCGTTCGTCGGGCACAAGGAGGCGCTGCGCGTGCCCCCGCCGGACGCGGTGGTCCTGGCCACCTCGCCCACCTGCCCCGTGCAGGCGTTCCGCACGGGGGACAACCTGTACGCCACGCAGTTCCACCCCGAGCTGGACGTCGAGGGCATCGTCGAGCGCGTCACCGTCTACCGCCGGGCGGGGTACTTCCCGCCCGAGGAGTACGAGCAGGTGGTGGCGCGCCTGCGCGCCTCGCGCGCCGACGAGCCGCCGCTGCTGCTGCGGCGGTTCGTGGAGCGCTACCGGCGCTGAGCGCTCCCGGTGCCGGTGCCGGTGCCGGGGGTCGTGCCCGTCCGGCGCGCCCTCAGGGCAGCGGGTGCAGCTCCAGGGCCCGCTCGCGCACCTCGCGCACCGCGCGGTCCACGGCGCCCAGGACGACGACGTCGGCTCCGAGCCGCGAGGCGAGGACCTCGGGCCGCGGCTCCTCCAGGAACCGGGGCAGCTCGCGGCGCACCTGCTCCACCAGCGGCCCGGCCGAGGCGGCCAGCGCCCCGGCGAGCACGACGCGCTCGGTGTCCACCAGGCTGGCCAGCGTCGCCACCACCCGCGTCAGCCGGCGCCCGGCGGCGCGCACGGCGCCCAGCGCGGCGCGGTCGCCGGCGGCCGCCGCCGCCAGCACCTGCTCGGGGGCGCCCTCCCCGCCGCGCGCCCCGGTCAGCTCGCGCAGGGTGCGCGCCACGCCGTCGGCGGAGCCGACGCCGCTGACGAGGTCCAGGTAGCGCATCTCGCCGGCCCCGCCGTGCGCGCCGCGCAGCAGCCGGCCGTCCGCGACGATCCCGGCGCCGAAGCGCTCGCCGGTCAGCAGGGTGACGTGGTGGCGCACCGCCCGGCCGTGCCCGCGGTGCTCCTCGGCCAGCGCGGCGAGGTTGGCGTCGTTGTCGGTGACCGCGCGCCACCCCAGGCGCCGCTGCAGGTGCGCGGAGATGCCGGGGTTGGTGAACTCCCAGTAGGCGTTGCCGCGGAAGGCGGTGCGCCCGTCGGCGCCCACGGGGGCGGGCACCCCGACCGCGGCGGCGAGCACCTCCCCGGCGCCGGCGCCGGCGTCGTCCAGGGCGGCCAGCGCGGTGCGCTCCAGCGCCTCCAGGCGCTGCGCGACGGGGGTGCGCTCGTGGTCGTGGTCCACCCGCACCGAGGCGCGCCCCAGCGCGGTGCCGCGCAGGTCGGCCACCGCGGCGGAGAGCCGGCCGACGCCGGCGTCCACGCCGACGACGACGCCGGCGCGGGCGCGCAGCGCGTAGCGGCGGGCGGGGCGGCCCTTGACGTAGGCGGCGCCGGAGGCGCGGGCGTCGTCCAGCTCGCGCAGCCAGCCGCGCTCGATGAGCTCCTCGCACACGTCGTGCACGGTGGCGCGCGAGAGCCCGGTGGCGGCCATGAGGTCGCTGCCGGTCAGCGCGCCGTCCCCGCGCCCGCCGCCCGCGCCACCACCCGCTCCGCCGCCCGCCCCGCCGTCGGCCGCTCCGCCGCCCGCCCCGTCGCCGGCCGGGGGAGCGGCGTGCCCGGCGGCGTCCCAGGCGCGCTCGAGCACGGCGCGCAGGTTCTCCTCGCGCAGCCTGCGCACGGCGGGCGCGCCCGCCCGCTCCCCGCTCACCCCTTGACCTCCGCCGCTCGCACGGCTCTACTTTAGTCACCGCTTAGATTTAGTGCCCGGATCAAAGGAGACCCACGCGTGACGGACGTGCTCGACAGCCCCACCGTCCCCGCCGCCGCGGACCCGCGCACCGCCTGGTGGCGCCAGGCGGTCGTCTACCAGGTCTACCCGCGCAGCTTCGCCGACTCCAACGGCGACGGCACCGGGGACCTGGCCGGCCTGACCGCCCGCGTGCCCCACCTGGCGCGCCTGGGCGTGGACGCGGTGTGGATGAGCCCCTTCTACCCCTCCGAGCTCGCCGACGGCGGCTACGACGTCGCCGACCACCGCGACGTCGACCCCCGCATCGGGACCCTGGAGCAGTTCGACGAGCTCGTCGCCGCCCTGCACGGCGCGGGCATCCGGCTGGTCGTCGACATCGTGCCCAACCACTCCTCCGACCGGCACCCCTGGTTCCGCCAGGCCCTGGCCGCCGCCCCGGGTTCCCCCGAGCGCGAGCGCTACGTCTTCCGGCGCGGGCGCGGCGAGCACGGCGAGCTGCCCCCCACCGACTGGACCGCGACCTTCGGCGGCCCGGCCTGGGAGCACGTCGGCGGCGGCGAGTGGTACCTGCACCTGTTCGCCCCCGAGCAGCCCGACTGGAACTGGGCGAACCCGCAGGTGCGCGAGGACCACCTGCTCACCCTGGCGTTCTGGGCCGACCGCGGCGTGGACGGCTTCCGCGTCGACGTGGCCCACGCCCTCACCAAGGACCTCAGCGACCCGCTGCCCAGCGCCGCGGAACTGGCCGCCGGCGACCTGCCCGACGGGGCCCACCGCTTCTTCGACCGCGACGAGGTGCACGAGGTGTACCGCGAGTGGCGCGCCCTGTTCGACTCCTACGACCCGCCGCGCACCGCCGTCGCCGAGGCGTGGGTGCCCGCGCACCGCCGCGCCCGCTACGCCTCGCCCGAGGGGCTGGGGCAGGCGTTCAACTTCGACCTGCTCGGCTCGCCGTTCGAGGCGCGCTCCTTCCGCACCACCGTGGAGGAGAACCTGCGCCTGGCGGCCGCGGCGGGCAGCTCCTCCACGTGGGTGCTCTCCAACCACGACGTCGTGCGCCACGCCAGCCGCTACGCCCTGCCCGAGGGCGCCGACGCGGAGGCCTGGCTGCTCAGCGGCGGCACCGAGCCGGCCCCCGACACCGCGCGCGGGCTGCGGCGGGCGCGCGCGGCCACCGCGTTCCTGCTCGCCCTGCCCGGCAGCACCTACCTCTACCAGGGCGAGGAGCTGGGCCTGCCGGAGGTGGCCGACCTGCCCGCCGCGGCGCTGCAGGACCCCACCTGGCTGCGCTCCGGCGGCACCCGCAAGGGCCGCGACGGCTGCCGCGTCCCGCTGCCCTGGAGCGCGCAGGGACCCTCGTTCGGCTTCGGCGCCGGGCCGGCCCACCTGCCGCAGCCCTCCTGGTACGGCCCCCTGGCCGTGGAGGCGCAGGAGGACGACCCCGCCTCGACGCTGGCGTTCTACCGCCGGGCCCTGGCCGAGCGGCGCCGCCTGCAGGGCCCGGAGGAGCTGACCTGGCTGGAGGGCCTGCCCGAGGGCGTGGCGGCGTTCCGCCGTCCCGGCGGCTGGACGTGCCTGACGAACTTCGGCACCGGGCCGGTGGCGCTGCCCGCCGGGCGGGTCGTGTTGTCCAGCGGGCCGATCGGGGAGACCCTGGTGCCCGGTGAGACCACCGTGTGGCTCGAGGACGAGCCCCGCGGCGGCCGGCTCGACCAGGAGGGCCCCACCCGCTGAGCGGGTGGACGGGCCGCGCGGCGGGTCCGGGTCGCGGCGCGCGGGGTGGCGTACGGCTGGCGCAGGTTCTGGCCGGTGTCGCTGACGACGCGC
>NZ_JBJLSG010000044.1:0-33634 GCF_050871925.1 Kineococcus gurbantunggutensis | reverse complement strand
CCCGCCGTCGGTGACGGCGGGGGCCTCTCGCGCGCGGGCGGGGGGCACCGGCGCCACCGCGGCCTAGTGCTGCCGGGTCGCCACCTCGGCGGTGCGCAGCGCCGCGCTCGCCTGCTCCTGCCCGGTGTGCCGGCCGGTGCACAGCAGCTGGTGCAGCACGACGGCGACGAGGGCGCCGGAGGAGATGCCGGAGTCGAACACCGTCTGGAACCAGCCGGGGGTGCGGGCGTAGATCTCCGGGCTGACCGTCGGCAGCATCCCCACGCCGAGGGAGACCGCGACCACCATCAGCGCGCGCGAGTCCAGGCGGCAGGCGGCCAGGGTGCGGATGCCGCTGGCGGCGACGGTGCCGAACAGCGCGACGCCCGCACCGCCGAGCACGGCCACCGGGACCGCGCCGACCACGGCGCCGAGCTTGGGCACCAGACCGAGCACGACGAGGACCCCGCCCGCGAAGGTCGCCACGTGCCGGGAGCGGACCCCGGAGAGGCTGACGAGCCCGACGTTCTGCGCGAACGCCGTGTAGGGGAAGGTGTTGAAGACGCCGCCGAGGACCGTGGAGAGGCCGTCGGCGCGCATCCCGTCGGCGATCTGGCGCTTGCCCACGGGCCTGCCGACGACCTCCCCGACGGCGAGGACGTCGCCGGTGGTCTCGGTCATGATGACCAGGCCGACCACGCACATCGCGAGCACGGAACCGGCCTGGAACGTCGGCCAGCCGAACGCGAACGGCTGCGGCACGGCGAACCACGCCTGCTCCCCCACGCCGCTGGCGTCCACCCGCCCGAGGGCGGCGGCCACCAGCGTGCCGGTGACGATGCCGAGCAGGACCGCCACGCGCGCCACCGCGGGCGGCGCGAAGCGCTCCAGCAGCAGCACCACGACGAGGGTGAACAGCGCCAGCAGCAGGTGGCCGGGCGCGCCGAAGTCCTCCGCGCCGGCGCCGCCGCCCGCCCAGCCGGCGGCCACGTCCATCAGCGACAGGCCGATGAGGAGGATGACGGTGCCGGTCACCAGCGGCGGGAAGAAGCGCAGCAGGGAGGAGAACACCGGCGCCAGCAGCAGGATGAACACCCCGCACGCGATGACGGAGCCGTAGATCGCGGTCACGCCGTGCTGGGAACCGATGGTGATCATCGGGCCGACGGCGGCGAACGTGCAGCCCTGCACGATCGGCAGGCGGACGCCGAAGCGCCAGAACCCCACCGCCTGCAGGACGGTGGCGATGCCGGCGACGAACAGGTCGGCGACGACGAGGTGGGGCAGGTCCTCGGCGCGCAGCTCGCCGGCGGAGACCATCGCGCCGCCCACGATGAGCGGCACGGCGACGGCACCGGCGTACATGGCGAGCACGTGCTGCAGGCCCAGCGGCGCCAGGGCGCGCAGCGGCGGGACCTCGTCGACGGGGTGGCGCCCGCCCACGAGGAGCTGTCCCCCGGGGTTCTCGGTGGTGGTCACCCCGCGACGGTGGCAGCGCCTCGTGAAGGGGCTGTTGCCCCTGCGTCACCGGCCTGTTACGGCCCCGGCGTCAGCGCGAACCGAGGTCGAGGACCTCGCGCACCAGGGGCGCGATCTGGGCGGACTCCACGAGGAAACCGTCGTGGCCGGCGGTGGAGGTGACCAGGCGCAGGCCGCCGACGGCCGCCGGGGAGGCGGCGATCCGCTCGGAGTCGGCCACCGGGTACAGGCGGTCGGAGTCCACGGCCGCCACCACCAGCGGGGTGGTGACGGCGGCCAGCGCGGCGTCGGTGCCACCGCGGCGGAACCCCACGTCCCAGGTGTTCAGGGCGTCGGTGAGGGTGACGTAGCTGCCGGCGTCGAAGCGGTGCACGAGCTTGCCGGCGTGGTGGTCCAGGTAGGACTGCACGGCGAAGCGACCGGGTGCCACGGGCGCCAGGGGGTCCTCGCCGGGCTGGGGCAGGCGCCCGAAGCGGGCGTCGAGCTCGGCGGCGGTGCGGTACGTCAGGTGCGCCAGGCGCCGGGCCAGGCCCAGGCCGGTGTGCGGGCCCTGGCCGGCGGGCAGGTCGTGGTAGTCGCCGCCGTGCCAGCCGGGGTCGGCGACGACGGCGGCGATCTGCGCGCTCTGGGCGCCGATCTGGTCGGCGGTGGAGGCGGCGCAGGTGGCCAGCACGAGGGCGGCGCCGACGCGGCCGGGCTGGGCGGCGGCCCACTCCAGCGAGCGCATCCCGCCCATGGAACCGCCCAGGACGGCGGCGAAGCGCTCGATGCCCAGGGCGTCGGCCAGGCGCACCTCGGCGGCGACCTGGTCGCCGACGGTCAGGCGCGGGAACGCCGAGCCCCACGGCGCGGTGGAGCCGGGGCGGCGGGAGGCGGGGCCGGTGCTGCCCTGGCAGCCGCCCAGGACGTTGGCGGCCACGACGAACCAGCGGTCGGTGTCCAGCGCCCTGCCGGGCCCGACGAGGTCGCCCCACCAGCCGGGGGTGGGGTGGCCGGGACCGGCCTCGCCGACGACGTGGGCGTCGCCGGTGAGGGCGTGCTCGACCAGGACGGCGTTGGAGCCGTCCTCGTCGAGCACGCCCCACGTCTCGTACGCCAGGCGCACCCCGGGCAGGGCGCCGCCGAGCTGCAGGGGCAGGTCGCCGAGGTCGGCGAAGCGGCGCCGGCCGGCGGGGTGGTCCTCGCGCCAGGCCCCCGTCGCCGGGGGCGGCGGGGCGGTGCGGGCGGCGGGCAGCGCGGCCGCCACCGCGCGCGCGGCGCCGGCCGCGCCCCGCGCGCCCAGCACGTCGCCCACCGACGCGCCCAGCGCGTCGCCCACCGACGCGCCCACCGCGCCGCCGGGCGCCGCGCCCAGCGCGCCGCCCACCACGTCGTTCACCACGTCGACCACCACCACGTCTGCCCCGTCCGTCCCCTCCAGTGTCGCCGCCGCCGCGGGCCGCACCGCGCTCAGGCGGCGGCCGCGGCGAAGCCGAGGGCGAGGTCGGCGACGATGTCGCGCACGTCCTCGATGCCCACGGACAGGCGCACCAGGCCGGGGGTGACGCCGGAGGTGAACTGCTCCTCCACGCTGAGCTGGCTGTGGGTGGTGGAGGCCGGGTGCACCACCAGGGAGCGCACGTCGCCGATGTTGGCGACGTGGCTGTGCAGCACCAGCGCGTCGACGAAGCGCTTGCCGGCCTCCAGGCCGCCGGCGATCTCGAAGGCGAGCACGGAGCCGGAACCGCGCGGGACGTACTTCTGCGCGGCGGCGTGCCAGGGCGAGGAGGGCAGGGAGGCGTAGTTCACCGAGAGGACCTGCTCGTGGCCGGCGAGGAACTCCGCCACGGCGCGGGCGTTGCGCACGTGCCGCTCCATGCGCAGCGAGAGCGTCTCCAGGCCCTGCGCGATCAGGAAGGCGTTGAACGGCGAGGCGGCCGGGCCGAGGTCGCGCAGGAGCTGCACGCGGGCCTTGGTGACGTAGGCGGCGGGGCCGACGGCGTCGGTGAAGACGACGCCGTGGTAGCTGGGGTCCGGGGTGCTCAGGCCGGGGAAGCGCCCGGAGGCGGCCCAGTCGAAGCGGCCGGAGTCGACGACCACGCCGGCGATCGAGGTGCCGTGCCCGCCGAGGAACTTGGTGGCCGAGTGCACGACGACGTCGGCGCCGTGCTCGATGGGGCGCACCAGCCAGGGGGTGGCGATGGTGTTGTCCACCACGAGCGGCACGCCGACGGAGTGCGCGGCGTCGGCCACGGCGGCGATGTCCAGCACGTCGCCGGCGGGGTTGGAGATGCTCTCGCCGTAGAAAAGCTTCGTGCCCGGGCGGGCGGCGGCGCGCCAGGAGGCGGGGTCGTCGGGGTCCTCGACGAACGTGGTGGTGATGCCCATCTTCGGCAGCGTGTGCTGGAAGAGGTTGTAGGTGCCCCCGTACAGGCGGGGGCTGGCGACGACGTGGTCGCCGGCGGAGGCGATGTTGAGGACGGCGAGGGTCTCGGCGGCCTGGCCGCTGGCGACGAGCAGCGCCGCCAGGCCGCCCTCGAGGGCGGCGATGCGCTCCTCCACCACCGCCTGGGTGGGGTTCATGATGCGCGTGTAGATGTTGCCGAGCTCGGTGAGCCCGAACAGCGCCGCGGCGTGATCGGTGTCGCGGAAGGCGTAGCTGGTGGTCTGGTAGATCGGCAGCGCGCGCGCCCCGGTGGCGGGGTCGGGCTGCTGGCCGGCGTGGACCTGCAGGGTGTCGAAGCCCCACGCGGCGGTGCCCGCCGGCGCGGCGGGGGGCGTGGTGGAGGGCGTGGCGGGGTTCTCGTCGGTGCTCACGGTGGGCGTCCTCGTCCGTCGGGGTGGTGTGCGGGGCGTCAGCTCTGACGCGGACACCAGCCGTCGAACAGGTAGGGGCGCCGACCCGGCCAGAACGGGTCGAGCACGACCGTGACCGGGACCATGGCCCGATGGTGCCGCCGGGGGCGCTCCGGGGGCAACTCGCGGGCGGGTCGCGCGCGGGGGCGCAGCGGGGCGGACGCGGAGGGTGATCCTGGACCCCCTTCTGCTCACCCAAAGTAGTTGCCTGGATACGAGGCGAAACCAGCGCTCCTCTGGCACGCTAAGGGCGACCACTGAGGGCAATTGGGGAATCACACAGGATCACCGTGCCCGCGGACCGCCGGAACAGCTGGAGCACCTGGAGCACCATGGACAACGAGCCGACCAGCGCGCCGACGGGCGCCGAGGCCGCCGTCGCGGACGACTCGATCCAGGTCCTGCGCTGGGACGCCCCCTCGTGGGCCTCGCGCGGGCTGGAGGTCGAGGGCGGCTGGCTGCACGCCTACGAGTCCCGCGTCGTGCCGCTGGAGGGCGACGACGGCGCCGAGCGCCCCTGCCCCGTGCGCCTGGAGTGCACCGACCTGGCCTACGCCGAGGCCGGACAGACCGTGCTGCGCCGCTTCGGCCCGCGCGTCTTCATCGGCGACACCGCGCAGCTCTCGCTGCCCGAGGCCCGGCGCCTGGTCGCCGCCCTCACCGACGTCATCGAGCGCGCCGGGGGCGGCACCGCCTGAGCGCGCCGCGGCGCGCGGCCGCGTCCCGGGCACCCGGGCGCGGCCACTAGGTTCTGGCGCATGGCACTCTCCCGCGCGGTGCGCATCACCTCCCCCGGTCAGCTCGAGGTCGTGGACGTGGAAGTGAGCCCGCCCGGCCCCGGGCAGGCGCTCGTCAAGGTCGCCCACTGCGGCATCTGCGGCTCCGACCGTGAGGTCTTCGCCGGCACGCGCCCCGCGGAGTTCGTCCGCTACCCCGTCGTGCCCGGGCACGAGTGGTCCGGCACCGTCGAGGCCGTCGGCGAGGGCGTGCCCGAGGGGATCGTGGGCCGCGGCGTCGTCGGCCAGGGCATCCGCACCGCCGAGGGCACCCCCGCCTCCGTCGCCGGCGACACCGAGGGCTGGCCGCAGGAGTACGAGGAGACCGGCTTCACCCTGCCCGGCGGCTGGGCCGAGTACCTGACCATCCCCGCGCGCTACCTGCACCTGCTGCCCGAGGGCGCCGACCTGCGCGCCGCCGCCGGCATCGAGCCGGCCGCCTGCGTGGCCGAGGCCGTCCTGCTCGCCGACGTCTCCGCCGGCTCGAAGGTGGCCGTCGTCGGCGCCGGCACCCTGGGCCTGCTCGCCGTGCAGCTGCTGCGCGGGGCCGGCTGCGAGGTCACCGTCGTGCACCGCAACGACAGCCGCGAGGAGCTCTCGCGCCGCTGCGGCGCGGCGCACTACACCACCACCGAGGGCGCGCAGGCGCTGGAGGGCACCTTCGACGCGGTCGTCGAGGCCGCCGGGGCGCCGGGCGTGGCCCGCTCCTCCGTGCGCCTGGCCCGCCGCGGCGGGCGCGTGGTGCTCACCGGCATCCCCGCCGCCGACGCCGACGACCTGTCCTCCCTGGAGCTGGTCTCGCGCAACGTGCACGTGCTGACCGTCTTCGGCGCCCCCACCCGGGCCTGGGCGTACGCGGTGCGCGCCTTCGCCGCCGGCGTGCTCGACCCCACCCCGCTCATCACCCACGAGTTCGGCATCGAGGACGCCGCGCGCGCCCTGGAGGTCCTCGGCGACCGCTCCGCCGGCGCCCTGAAGGTGCTGCTGCACCCCTGAGCGCCCCCTGAACCCGCACTGAGCCCGCACCGGGCCCGCGCGCCGCCCCCTTGGCGGGGGCGCGCGGCCCGGCGGCGCGGGTCGGCGGCGGAGGTCAGCGCGGTGACCACCCACCGCGGACCTCACGCTCCGCACTTTCTTCGTGACTTTTCGCTGTTCTGCTTGCGCACCGCACCCCTCCTCCCCTTCGCTGGTGCAGGCCCGCGCAGCTCCCGCCGGGCCGGTGCGCTGGGCCGGGCGGGTGGTCGCGCGCAGCCGACCGGGCTACCCGCCGCGCAGCCCGCTCAACGCACCCGGGCGCCGCGCCGAGGCGGACGAGGTGATCCCCGTGCCCCGCACCGCCCGAGCAGGCCGCAGCGGCAGCCTGCAGCGGCGCCTGCTCGGCATGCTGCTGGCGCCCGTGCTGGGGCTGGCGCTGTTCGGCGGCACCGCCGTGCACGACCGGGTCGAGCGGGTGCGCGCGGTCGACGCCGCCGTCGCGCAGGTGCGCGCCGCGGTCGCCCTGGACGCGGTGCGCCTGGGCGTGGCCCAGGAGGTCACCCCGGCCCTGCTCAGCGGGCTGCTCGCCGACGACGCCGGCGCGCGCCGGCTGGGGGTCGACCCCGCCGTCCTGGACGCCCTGGCCCTGCCCGACCTGCCCGAGCGCCTGAGCGCGGCGCGCACCGCCGTGGACACCGCCCTGGTGCGCGCCGGCGGCACCGCCGCCGCGCGCGAGGCCGGGCAGGCCGCCGAGGAGCTGCGCCGGCTGCGCGCGGCCCCGCGCGCGGACCGGCCGGTGGAGGCGCTGTTCACCGAGTACCGGGAGCTGGCCGAGCGCCTGGGCGTGCAGGCCGCCGCGCACCTGCGCACCGGCCGCGCGCAGGGCCTGGACGGGGCCACCACCTCCGCGATCGGGGACCTGGCGCGGGTCTCGCGCGCGGCCACCCTGGCCGGGGCGGAGATGCCGCTGCTGCTGGCCGCGCTGCTGGGCACCGGCCCGGCGGGCGAGGCCGTGCGCGCCCGCTTCGTCGAGGCGTGGGGCGGGTACCGCGAGGCCGCCGGCGACGTCGTGGGCAGCTGCGCCCCCGAGGTCGTCACCGCCTGGAGCGCCGCCACCGGCAGCGCGGTGCGCGCCGTCGACACCACCGCCGCCGCCCTGGCCACCGCCGGGCAGGAGCCGCCGCTGGAGCGGCTGCCGGCGCTGCTGGCGGCCAACCAGCGCCGCGACACCGGCGTCGGCGCGGCCGTGCGGGTGGCCGCCGACGTCACCGTGGCCAGCGCCACCGCGCACGCCGACCGCGCCCGCCGCGAGCTGGTGCAGCTGCTGCTCGTGACCGCCGTGCTGCTGGCCGCGAGCCTGGCCGCCACCCTCGTCGTGCGCGCCTCGCTGACCCGGCCGCTGGCGCGCCTGGCCGCGCAGGCGCGCGCCGTGGGCGCCGGCGAGCTCGTCGACGTCGCCGAGTCCGGGCCGGAGGAGGTGCGCACCGTCGCGCGCGGCCTGGCCGCCGCCGTGGACGGCCTGCGCCGCCTGCGCGACCAGGCGCAGGCGGTGGCCGCCGGGGACCTGGACTCCGAGGCGGCCCGCCGGCCCCTGGACGGCCCGCTCGGCGAGGTCGTGCACGACTCCGTCGGGCGGCTCATCGACGCCATCCACGACCGCGAGCGCCTGCGCGCGGATCTGAGCCACCAGGCCTCGCACGACGCGCTGACCCTGCTGCCCAACCGGGCGCGGGCGCAGGCGCTGCTGGAGGCGGCGCTGCGGCGCGCCGAGCGCGAGGGGCACCGCAGCGCGCTGATGTTCGTGGACCTGGACCGCTTCAAGCAGGTCAACGACTCCCTGGGCCACGCCGCCGGCGATGAGCTGCTGCGGGTGGTCTCGCAGCGGATGGGCGCGGTCGTGCGCGGCGGCGACGTGGTGTGCCGCTTCGGCGGCGACGAGTTCGTCGTCCTGGTGCCGGTGGCGCCGCCGGGCGCGGAGGCCGTCGTGCTGGAGGGGCTGCGCGAGCTGGGCCAGCGCCTCGTGGACGCGGTGTGCGCGCCGCTGGAGCTGTGCGGGCGGCAGGTGCGCGTGGGGGCGAGCGTGGGCGTGGCGCTCAGCGGCGCCGGCACCACCCCCGAGCAGCTCCTGCACGACGCCGACGCGGCCACCTACCGCGCCAAGGCCGCCGGTCGCGGCGTGGTGCGCGTCTTCGACGAGCGGCTGCGCGCCGAGCTCAGCGAGCGCAGCGCCACGGAGGGGGCGCTGCGCGAGGCGCTGGAGCGCGGGCAGCTCGTGCTGCACTACCAGCCGGTGCTGGACCTGGCCTCCGGGCGCACCCGCGGCGTGGAGGCGCTGGTGCGCTGGCGCCGCCCCGGCCACCGCGAGCTGGTGGGCCCGGACGCGTTCGTGCCGGTGGCCGAGCGCTCGGACCTGGTGTGCGAGCTGGGCCGGTGGGCGCTGCGCGAGGCCGCCGCGCAGCTGGTGCGCTGGGACGCCGAGGGCGGGGACCGGGCGGGGCTGGCGGTGGCGGTGAACGTCTCCGGCCGGCACCTGGCCGCGCCGCGGCTGCTGGAGGACGTGCGCACCGCGCTGGACGCGGCCGGGGTGGACCCCGCCCGGCTGACGGTGGAGATCACCGAGACGGTGCTGGTGGAGGAGCCGCTGGCGCTGGAGCACCTGCGCGCGCTGCGCGCGCTGGGCGTGCGCGTGGCCATCGACGACTTCGGCACCGGGTACACCTCCATCGGGCAGCTCTCGCGCCTGCCGGTGGACGTGCTGAAGATCGACCGCTCGCTGGTGGCCTCCATCGACGCCGGGCACGCGGCCCTGGTGCGGCTGGTGGTCAGCGCCGCGCACGGCTTCGGGCTGGGCGTGGTCGCCGAGGGCGTGGAGGAGCCCCACCAGCTCGCGCAGCTGGCGGCCACCTCCTGCGACGCCGCGCAGGGGCACCTGTTCGGGCGGGCGGTGCCGCCGGACGAGCTGGCCACGCCGAGCCTGCCGGGCGCGCGCGCCGGGGAGCGCGTGCCGGCGCAGGGCGCGCGGGGCTGAACCGGCGGGGACGTACGTCCCCGCGCGGGTGCGCCCGGCGCCGCGGTGCCCGACCATCGAGGCAGTCGCCGACCCGGGAGGTGCCGTGCCGCGCTCCGCGCAGTCCGTGAAGAAGGTGCTCGTCACCGTCGCCGGGGCGGCGCTGACCCTGACCGGGGTGGCGCTGCTGGTGCTGCCCGGCCCGGGGTTCGTCCTCGTCGCCGCCGGCCTGGCGGTGCTGGCCACGCAGTTCGCGTGGGCGCGCCGGCCGCTGAACCGCGCCCAGCGCGAGGCGTGGCGCGGCGTGGACGAGGTCGGCTCCAGCCGGGGGCGCGCCTGGTTCGCCGTCGCCTGCGCCCTGGTGCTGCTCGTGGTGGGGGTGCTGCCGCTGGCGGGCGTGCGGGTGCCGTACCTCAACGCCCTCACCGGGGCGTTCCTCGTCCTCAGCGGCCTGTTCCTGCTCGTGGTGACCGGCTGGTCGCACAGCCCCGCCGGGCGGCGGGCGCGGGCGGCGCACCGGCCGCGGCGGCGCGCGCGGGTGCGCTGAGGGCGGGCTCGGCGAGCAGCGGGTCCGGCGAGCAGCGGTCCTCACCGGTGAGCCCGGTGCGCGGCGCGGGTCACCACCACGACGAGCCGAGCGAGGAGGACGCCGTGGACGAGGCCGTGGACGGGACGACCCGGGCGGTGGCGCAGGAGGGCCGGCTGGACCTGCACGCCGCCGCTGAGCGCACCGCGCGCGTGGTGGCGGGGGTGCCGCAGGAGCTGCTGGACGCGCCGACGCCGTGCGCGGGCACCACCGTGGCCGCGCTGCTGGACCACGTGGGCGGCCTGGCGCCGGCCTTCACCGCCGCGGCGCGCAAGGACCTCGGCCCGCTGACGGACACCCCGCCGGGCGGGCCGGGCGGCGCGCTGCCCACCGGCTGGCGCACGGGGTTCCCCGACCGGCTGCGCGCGCTGGCGGACGCCTGGTCGGACCCGGCGGCCTGGCGCGGCACCACCCGCGCCGGCGGGGTCGACCTGGACGCCACCGAGGCCGGCCTGGTGGCGCTGGACGAGCTCGTCCTGCACGGCTGGGACCTGGCGGTGGCCACCGGGCAGCCGTACGAGGTGGACGCGGCGAGCCTGGCGGCGGTGCGCTCGTTGGTGGCGGCCGTGCCGGCGGACCCGGGCGCGCGCGCCGGGCTGTTCGGGCCGCCGGTGCCGGTGCCCGCGGACGCACCCGCCTTCGAGCGGGTGCTGGGCCTGGCCGGGCGGGACCCCGCGTGGGCGCCACCGGGGGCCTGAGGGGGACGCGGAGGGCCCCGCAGGTCGGTGACCTGCGGGGCCCTGGTGAGCCGCCTCGGGGAATCGAACCCCGGACCTACGCATTACGAGTGCGTCGCTCTGGCCGACTGAGCTAAGGCGGCGCGTGCCCCGGAGGGCACGGGTCATGAGCTTACAGGACGTCACGGCCCCGCTCGACCGCGCGTGCCGCCGCCGGCGCCCTCAGCAGCGCGCGTCCGGCTCGGGCAGCTCCCCGGCCAGCAGGTAGGCGTCCACCGCCCGGTCCACGCAGGAGCTGCCCATCCGGTAGGCGGTGTGCCCGTCGCCGTCGTGGGTGAGCAGGTGCCCGCTCTCCAGCTGCCCGGCCAGGCCGCGGGCCCACTCGTACGGCGTGGCCGGGTCGCGGGTGGTGCCCACCACCAGGACCGGCGCGGCGCCCTCGGCGCGCACCGGCGCCGCCTCCCCCACCGGCGGGATCGGCCAGTCCACGCACGTCAGGGCGCTCCAGGCGAGGAACGCGCCGAAGGTGGGCGAGGCCCGCTCGTACTCCGGCACCGAGGCCGCGACGTCCTCGGCGGTGCGGGCCTCGGCGCGGTCCAGGCAGTTCACGGCCGGCAGCGCCTGCAGGGCGTTGTCCGCGTAGGTGCCGTCGGGGCGGCGGTGGGCGTAGGCGTCGGCCAGGGCCAGCATCCCGGTGCCGTCGCCGGCCAGCGCCGCGCGCAGCGCCTCGGTCAGCCGCGGCCACAGCGAGCGCGCGTACAGCGGCTGCGCCACCGCGTAGTACCCCAGGCCCTGGGTGAGCGCGCGGCCCGAGGCCGTCGGCAGCGGCTGCGCGTCCAGGTCCTCCAGCAGCGCCCGCACCCGCGCCACCGCGGCGTCGGTGCCCGCGGGCAGCGGGCAGGCGTCCTCGGCGTGGCAGCCCTCCACGTACGCGCGCAGCGCCACCTCGAAGCCGGCGGCCTGCCCGGCGCTGACCTCCTCGTCGCTCAGCGCCGGGTCGATCGCCCCGTCGAGCACGAAGCGCCCCACCCGCTGCGGGAACTGCTCGGCGTACAGGGCGCCGAGGTAGGTGCCGTACGACTTGCCCAGGTAGGTGAGCTTCTCGTCGCCCAGGACGGCGCGCAGCACGTCGAAGTCCTTCACCGCGGTGCGGCTGTCGACGTGCGCGGCGAGCTCGCCGGAGGCGGCGCACCCGCGGCCCAGCTGGGCGGTCAGCGCCCGCAGCCGGCGCAGCTCCGCGGCGTCGTCGGGGGTGGGGTCGGCGGCCACCAGCTCGTCGACGGCGGCGTCGTCCAGGCAGCGCAGCGGGTCCGAGCCGCCCACCCCGCGCGGGTCGACGCCGACGACGTCGAAGTGCTCGCGCACGTCCGCGGTGAGCACGGCCGCCGCGCCGCGGGCGTACTCCACGCCGGAGGCGCCGGGCCCGCCGGGGTTGAGCACGATCGAGCCGAGCCGCTCGGCGCCGGTCGCGGAGGTGCGCAGGCGCACCACCGCCAGCGACGTCGTGGCGCCCGCGGGCTCGGCGTAGTCCACCGGCACCGTCAGGCGCGCGCACTCGAACCCGCCGCTGCAGTCCACCCACTCCGGGCGCTGGCCGTAGAAGGCCGCCAGGTCCGCGCGCGCGGCCTGCTCGGCGGCGGCCGGCGCGGCCGTGCCCACGGGCACCGGGTCCGGCGCACCGCCCCCCAGCAGGGAGCACCCGCCCAGCAGGAGCGCGGCGGCGGCGGTCGCGAGGGCGGGGGCGGGACGGCGCATGGTGCTCCCAGCGTCGCAGACGGGCGCGGCGGCGCTCACCCCGGCGCGGGGGCGCGCCCTCAGCGGGCCGCGCCGCCGCGCGGGCGCAGGCTCAGCGCCAGGGCCTCCATCGCCAGCAGCGGCGCGACGTTCTGCCCGAGCCGCTCGCGCGCCAGCGAGACCGCGTCGGCCCGGCGCAGCGTCTCCTCCGGCGCCGAGGCCGCCGCCAGCTCGCGCACCTCCCCGGCCAGGTCGGTGTTCACCAGGTCCACCGGGGCGCCCAGCTGCACCACGAGCACGTCGCGCAGCAGCCCCAGCAGGTCCACCAGGGCGCGGTCCAGCACGTCCGTCTGGTGCCGGCGGGCCCGGCGCTTCTGGTCCTCCTCCAGCTGGCGCACCTGCGCGCGCACCGACGGCGGCAGCGTCGCGGAGCCCTCGGCGCCCAGCGCCCGCAGCAGCTCGGCGCGCTCGGCGGCGTCGCGCTGCGCGCTGGAGGCGCCGGCCTCCTCCGCGGCCACCTCCACCAGCTCCCCCGCGGCCACGACGGCGTCGCCGACGCCGGCCACGCGCTGCGGCAGGCGCAGCACCTCGCGCCGGCGCGCCCGCGCGCCCTCGTCGCGGGCCAGGCGGCGGGCCAGGCCGACGTGGCTCTGCGCGGCGCGCGCGGCGAAGGCCGCCACCGCCGGGTCCACGCCGTCGCGGCGCACCAGCAGGTCGGCGACGGCGTCGGCGGGCGGCACCCGCAGCGGCACGTGCCGGGTGCGCGAGCGGATCGTGGGCAGCACGTCGTCGGCGCCGGGCGCGCACAGCAGCCACACCGTCGCCGGGGGCGGCTCCTCGATCGTCTTCAGCAGCGTGTTGCCCGAGGTGGCGTTGAGGCGGTCGGCGTCCTCCACGACGACCACCCGCCAGCGCGCCACCGAGGGGCGGCGCTGGGCGGTCTGGATGAGCGGCTCGACGTCCTCGCGGCGGATCTGCATGTGCTCGGTGGCGAAGACGGTGACGTCGGCGTGCGAGCCGGCCAGCGCGGTGCGGCAGCCGGTGCAGCGCCCGCAGCCCACCTCGGCGGGGTCCTGGCACGCCAGCGCCGCGGCGAAGGCGCGCGCGGCCACCGAGCGCCCCGAGCCGGGCGGGCCGGTGAGCAGCCACGCGTGCGTCATGCCCGCCGCGCCGGGGCCGCCGCGCGCGGCGCGCGCGGCGCGCTGCAGCACCCGCACCGCCGGCTCCTGGCCGACGACCTCGTCCCACACGCTCACCGGGCCGGCTCCTGCTCGCGCGGCCCCGCCGGCGGCCCGACCCGGTGCCCGGCGGGCTCCTCGCCGCGCTCGCCACCCCGCTCGTCACCGCGCTCGTCCCCGGTCCCGGCCGGGCGCTGCGCCGCGGAGCGCGCGGCCAGCCGCGGCAGCAGCGCCTCGCGCACCCGCTCGTGCACGTCCCGCGCCGCGGCGGTGGCGTCCACGACGAGGTAGCGGCCCGGGTCGCGCGCGGCCAGGCGCAGGAACTGCTCGCGCACCCGGGCGTGGAAGGCCTGCGACTCCGCCTCCAGGCGGTCCTCCCCGGCGCGCTGCGGGTCGCGGCCGCGGCGCACCGCGGCGGTGGCCGGGTCCACGTCGAGCACGACGGTCAGGTCCGGCAGCAGCTCGCCGGTGGCCCAGGCGGACAGCCGCTCGACCTGCTCGGCGGGCAGGGCGCGCCCGGCGCCCTGGTAGGCCAGGGAGGAGTCCACGTACCGGTCGGTGAGCACGACGGCGCCGCGCCCCAGCGCCGGGCGCACCACCTCGGCCACGTGCTGGGCGCGGTCGGCGGCGAACAGCAGGGCCTCGGCGCGCGGGTCCAGCTCCGCGGCGCCGTCCGGGCCGTCGCGGCGGGCCAGCAGCACCTCGCGCAGCGCGGCGCCGGTGCTGGTGCCGCCGGGCTCGCGGGTGGTGACGACCTCGTGGCCGCGCTCGCGCAGCCACTGCGCCAGCAGCCGCGACTGGGTGGACTTGCCGGAGCCGTCGCCGCCCTCCAGGGCCACGAAGAAGCCCGGCGCGGTGGTGGCCGGCCCGGTGCCGGCGGCGGGCACGGCGGCGGTGCCCGCGGCGCCCGCGGCGGGGCGGGCGCGGGCGCGCCAGGCGGCCGCGAGGTCCGCGCGCAGGCTCGTGCCGCGGCGGTCGTCGATCCAGCGGTAGGCGACCAGCCCGGCGGCCGCCGTGAGCGCCCCGGCCAGCAGCATCGTCAGCGCCGAGCCGCTGATCGTCTTCGACCACGACGGCGTGGCCACCAGGGTGCGGTCGCCCAGCAGCTGCGCCAGCCACGGCGCCACGAGCATCACCAGGACGATGACGACGCGGGTGCTGGCGCCCACGAAGGAGAAGGTGCGCCCGCGCACGTCGTCGTCGACCTCGCCGAGCAGCGTGTACGCCGAGACGTACGCCAGGCCCGTGAACAGCCCCAGGGCCACCACGAACAGCGCCGCCAGCACGATGTCGCCGCACAGCGCGACCAGCACCAGGCAGGCGCCGGCGGCGGTCAGCGCCACTCCGAAGGTGCGCCGGCGCGACAGGCCCGACACCCACCGCGGCCCCTGCCACACCCCCAGCGCCACCCCGGCGAAGACGGCCATGACGACGACCCCGAAGCCGGGGTCGCCGGCGCCCAGGCCGGTGACGAAGGCGCGGCCCAGGCCGATGACGACGCCGCCGGCGGCGAAGGCGACGAGCATCCCCCCGACCAGCCCGCGCAGCAGCGCCGAGCGGCCCACGAACCGCCAGCCCTCCACCACGTCGCGCCACAGGGTGGGCGCCAGGCCGCCGGTGCGCGGGGCGCGCTCGCGCGCGGGGACGTCCAGCCGCCAGATCACCCCAGCGGCGACGAGGAAGGTCAGGGCGTTGACGTACATCGCCAGCGAGGACTGCGTGCCGGCCAGGAACGGCAGGGCGCCGTCCAGCACGCCCGTCAGCAGCGTCAGCGCGATGAACGCCACGCCTGCGACGGGGGCGGTGCCGTAGGTGGCGACCAGGCTGACGCGGTTGGCGGCCTCCAGCTGCCGCGGCGGCACCAGGTTGGGCACCGTGGCGTCCTTGGCCGGGCCCCAGAAGAGCGTGACCAGCTCGATGAGCAGGGTGGCGACGTACAGCCAGCCCAGGTCCCCCACCAGCGGGATGGAGGCGAAGAGGGCGAAGCGCAGCAGGTCGCCGACGACCATCGTCAGGCGCCGGTCCAGGCGGTCGGCGAGCGCGCCGGCCAGCGGCCCCAGCAGGGCGGCGGGCGCGAGCTGCAGGACGAGCACGGTGGAGACCGCGACGCTGGCCTGCGTGGCGGTGCTGCCGGCCAGCTGCGACAGGCCGGCGGCGGTGCCCAGCTTGGCGAGCATGCCCAGCCAGTCGCCGAAGCTGGACAGCGTCAGCGACAGCCACATCCGGCGGAAGCCGTCGTTCTCGCGCAGCAGCGCCCGCACGTCGTGGTCGGGGGCCGCCGCGGTGTCGCTCACAGGGCCAGGGTAGGTGCCGCCGGTGACGCTCCCCGCCCGCCGCACGGCGCCGCGCGCCCCTTGCGGAGGAGGGGCGCGCGGCGGGCGGGCGTCAGTCGACGGCGGCCGCGGAGGCCTTGGCGGCGGCCTTCTTCGCGGCCGTCTTCTTGGCCGCGGTCTTCTTCGCCGGGGCCGTCTTGGCGGCCGTCTTGCGCGCCGCGGCCTTCTTGGGGGCCGGGCCCTTGGCGCGCTTCTCCGCCAGCAGCTCCGCGCCGCGCTCGGGCGTGATCGTCTCCGGGTCGTCGTCCTTGCGCAGGGTCGCGTTGGTCGTGCCGTCGGTGACGTACGGGCCGAAGCGCCCGTCCTTGACGACCATCGGCTGCCCCGATTCCGGGTCCGGGCCGAGCTCCTTCAGCGGCGGCTTGGCGACCTGCCCGCGCCGGGTCTTGGGCTGGGCGTAGATCCCCAGCGCCTCCGGCAGCGTGATCGTCAGGAGCTGGTCCTCGGAGGCCAGCGAGCGCGAGTCGGTGCCCTTCTTCAGGTACGGCCCGTAGCGGCCGTTCTGCGCGGTGATCTCCTCCCCGCTCTCGGGGTCGGTGCCCACCACGCGCGGCAGCGACAGCAGCTGCAGGGCCTGCTCCAGGGTGACCGTCTCCACGGACATGTCCTTGAACAGCGAGCTGGTGCGCGGCTTGGCCTTGGCGGCCTTCTTCGCGGTGCGCTTCTTCGGCGCCCCCTCGGCGGCCTCGGCCGGGGCGGGGGCGTCCTCCTCGAGCAGCTCGGTGACGTAGGGGCCGTAGCGGCCGGTGCGCGCCACCACGGTGCGCCCGGTCGTCGGGTCCTGCCCGAGCACGCGGTCGCCGTCGGACTGCGTGGTGAGCAGCTCGCGCGCCGTCTCCACGGTCATCTCGTCGGGCGCGACGTCCTCGGGCACCGAGGCCTTGAGCAGCTCGCCGGTCTCGGGGTCCGGGCCCTCCAGGTAGGGCCCGTAGCGGCCCACCCGCAGCACGATCCCCTCGCCGATGGGGACGGTGGAGATCTCGCGGGCGTCGATCTTGCCGAGGTCGTCGGCCAGGCCCTTGATGCCCTCCATCGCCGGCACGGCCGGGCCGGCGGAGCCGTCCCCGGAGCCGCCCGCGGCGGGCGCCGGGGCGCCGCCGGCGGGGCCGTCGGCGCCGAAGTAGAAGCGGGTCAGCCAGTCCACCCGCTCGGCCTCGCCGCGGCTGATGGCGTCGAGGTCGTTCTCCATGGAGGCGGTGAAGTCGTAGTCCACCAGCGTGGGGAAGTGCTCCTCCAGCAGGCGCGTGACGGCGAACGCCAGCCAGGTGGGCACCAGCGCCGAGCCCTTGTAGCGCACGTACCCGCGGTCGACGATCGTGGAGATGATCGAGGCGAACGTGGAGGGGCGCCCGATGCCCTTCTCCTCCAGCGTCTTGACCAGGGTCGCCTCGGTGTAGCGCGGCGGCGGGGAGGTGACGTGCCCGTCGGCGGCCAGGTCGCGCGCGCTCAGCGGCTGCCCCACCCGCACCTGCGGCAGCCGGCGGTCGGTGGAGTCGGCGTCGGCGCCCTCGCGGGTCTCGTCGCGGCCCTCCTCGTAGGCGGCGAGGAACCCGCGGAAGGTGATGATCGTGCCGGAGGCGGAGAACTCGGCGTCGCGGCCGTCGGCGGAGGCGGCGCCCAGGCGCACGGTGGCGGTGGTGCCGCGCGCGTCGTGCATCTGCGAGGCGACGGTGCGCTTCCAGATCAGGTCGTACAGGCGGAACTCATCCCCGCGCAGCTCCCCGGAGACCTGCGCGGGGGTGCGGAACACCTCGCCGGCGGGGCGGATCGCCTCGTGGGCCTCCTGGGCGTTCTTCGACTTCGAGGCGTACACCCGCGGGGAGTCCGGCACGTACTCCGGCCCGTACAGCTCGCGCGCCTGGCTGCGCGCGGCGTTGACCGCCTGCGCGGACAACTGGATGGAGTCGGTGCGCATGTAGGTGATGTAGCCGCGCTCGTACAGGCTCTGCGCGGTGCGCATGGTGGCCCGGGCGTTCAGGCGCAGCTTGCGCGAGGCCTCCTGCTGCAGGGAGGAGGTGATGAACGGCGCCGCCGGGCGGCGGCTGTACGGCTTCTCCTCCACGCTGCGCACCGCGAACGCGGCGCCGTCCAGGGAGCGCGCCAGCGCCTCGGCGGCGGGCAGGTCCAGGTGGGCCACGCCGTCGCGCACGGCGGTGGGCTTGAGCTGCCCGGAGTCGTCGAAGTCGCGGCCGGTGGCCACGCGGCGCCCGTCCAGCGCCACCAGGCGCGCGCCGAACGCGCTCTCGCCCTGCGGGGAGAACTGGCCGGTGACGTCGGCGTAGCCGGCGGCGCGGAAGGCCATGCGCTCGCGCTCGCGCTCCACGCACAGCCGGGTGGCCACGGACTGCACGCGGCCGGCGGACAGCCCCGCGCGGACCTTGCGCCACAGCACCGGGGAGAGCTCGTAGCCGTACAGGCGGTCCAGGATGCGGCGGGTCTCCTGCGCGTCGACGAGGCGGTCGTCGATGTCGCGCATCTCGCGCACGGCCTGCTGGATGGCCTCGCGGGTGATCTCGCCGAAGACCATCCGGCGGTAGGGCACCCGCGGCTCCAGCGCCTGCACCAGGTGCCAGGCGATCGCCTCGCCCTCGCGGTCGCGGTCGGTGGCCAGGATGAGCTCGTCGGAGTCCTTCAGGGCGCGCTTGAGCTCGGCGACGGTCCGCTTCTTGTCGGCGTCGACGACGTAGTACGGCTCGAAGCCGTGGTCGACGTCGACGGCGAACTTGCCGAAGGAGCCCTTCTTGACCTCCTCGGGCAGCTGGGAGGGCTGCGGGAGGTCGCGGATGTGCCCGGCGCTGGCCTCGACGCGGTAGCCGGGCCCGAGGTAACCGGCGATCTTGTCGATCTTGCTGGCCGACTCCACGATCACCAGACGGCGCAGGCCGTCACCGGTCCCCGCCGCCTTCGACTTGCCCGCCACTGGTCCTGCCTCTCCACGTTCGTCGTCGGCGCGGTCGCCCCGGCCGCCGGCTCGCGGCCGCCCGGCCCTCGGACCGGCGCACCCGCCCCGCACTGTCGCACGGGCGGAGCCATCAATGTGTCACGGGCGGCGGGGCGGTGTGCAACCGGCGCGTCGCCGCCCGGTGCCTCCCGCGGCGCGGGCACCCCCCGCCGCGGTGCCCCGCGGGGGGCCCGGCGGCGCCCCGCGGCGCCTCAGGGCAGCAGGAGCAGGCCGTCCTCGACCAGCCGGCGCACCCGCGGCAGCAGGCGGGCGCGCAGCGCCGCGGCGTCCTCCTCCAGCAGCACCGCCAGCCCCGCCGCGATCTGCCCCACCGTCAGCTCCCCGTCGCACGCGCCCACCAGGCCGGCCACGTCCCCGTCGGCCTGCACCGCGCGGCGCAGCCCGCCGCCCTGGCGCAGCAGCACCACGCGCGGGTCAGGCTCGCCGGGGGTGTGGTACCGCTCGTCGGTGACGTCGGGGGCCACCCGCAGCGCGGTGCCCGCCAGCGCCTCGTCGTCCAGCAGCGCCAGCGCGTCGTGCGCGGCCAGGCCGTCGGCGAGCACCGCGCCCAGCGGGTCGCTCAGCGTCGCCAGGACCTCCTCGAAGCGGCGCAGCGGCGCGCCGGCGCGCGCGGGGCGGCGCAGCGTCACCACGCCGAAGCCCACGCCGGTGACGCCGCGGGCGGAGAAGTCGTCCAGCCACGCCGCGTACAGCTCGTCGAAGACGGGGCCGGGCCTCTGGCCGCCGTCGCGGATCCACGTCTCGGCGTACAGCGCGGGGTCGGCCACCTCGCGCTGCACCACCCAGGCGTCCAGTCCGGTGCCCTCCAGCCAGCCCTCCAGGCGCTGGGACCAGTGCTCGCCCTCGCGCAGCTCCCAGTTGCCCAGCAGCTGCGCCACCCCGCCCGGGGCCAGCACGTCGCCGACCCCGCCCACCAGGCGCGCCACCAGCGAGTCGCCCGGCATGCCGCCGTCGCGGTACTCGTACTGCGGCACCCCCGGCCGGCGCGGGGTGATGACGAAGGGCGGGTTGGAGACCACCAGGTCGAAGCGCTCCCCGTCGTGCACCGGCTCCAGCAGCGAGCCGTGCCGCAGGTCCAGGCGCGCGCCGTTGAGGGCGGCGTTGACGGCGGCCAGGTCCAGGGCCCGCTCGGAGGTGTCGGTGGCCACCACCCGGGCCGCGTGCCGGGTGGCGTGCAGCGCCTGCACCCCGCAGCCGGTGCCGACGTCGAGCACCCGCTCCACCGGGGTGCGCACCGTCGCCGAGGCCAGCGTCAGCGAGGCCCCGCCCACGCCCAGGACGTGGTCCGGGCGCAGCGCGCTGCCCGTGGCCAGCTCGCCCAGGTCGCTGACCAGCCACCACGAGGCCGCGCCGGCGGCGTCGTCGACCTCGTAGGGCCGCAGGTCCACCAGGGGGCGCACCTCGTCGCCGGGCCCCTGCCCGGCGGCCTCCACCAGGCCCAGCGCCGCCGCGCCCGCGGTGCCGGTGCGCGGCAGGGCCGCGTCCAGCTCCGCGCGGGTGACGGGGCGGCCCAGGGTGCAGCAGCGCAGCAGCACCGCGGCCGGCGCGCTCGAGGCCCGTGCCGCCCGCAGCGCCGGCAGCGGCTGCTCGCGGTCCAGGGCCGCCGAGGCGACGTCCCCGACGAGCTCGCCCACGCCGTCGACGGTGTAGCCGGCGGCGGCGAGGTCCTCGCGCAGGCCGGTCAGCAGTTCGAGGGGGTCCACCCGACGATCGTGCCAGCGCTCACACCTGCCCGGTCCCCAGCCCCTGGTCCTGCTGCTCGCGCACGTCCACCCCGCCCGCGGGGGCGGCGGCGTCCACGCGCCGGTTCCGGCTGACGGCGACCGCCGCGACGATGACGACGGCGGCCACCACCGCGATGCCGTAGCGCAGCCACGGGTTCTCCCCCTCGCCCAGGCTCAGGGAGACCACCGCGGGCGCCACCAGCAGCGCCACGAGGTTCATCACCTTGATGAGCGGGTTGATCGCCGGGCCGGCGGTGTCCTTGAACGGGTCGCCCACCGTGTCGCCGATGACGGTGGCCGCGTGCGCCTCGGAGCCCTTGCCGCCGTGCAGGCCGTCCTCGACGAGCTTCTTGGCGTTGTCCCACGAGCCGCCGGAGTTCGACAGGAACACCGCCATGAGCACCCCGGCGGCGATGGCCCCGCCGAGGAAGCCGGCCAGCGGCGCCACGCCCAGGCCGAAGCCGACGGCGATCGGCGCGAACGCCGCCAGCAGGCCCGGGGTGGCCAGCTCGCGCAGCGCGTCGCGGGTGCACAGGTCCACCACGCGGCCGTGGTCGGGCTGCTCGGTGCCGGCCATGATCCCGGGGTGCTCGGCGAACTGCCGGCGCACCTCCAGCACCACCGCGCCGGCGGAGCGGCCCACCGCGTCCACGGCCAGGCCGGAGAACAGGAACACCACCGCCGCGCCCAGCAGCACCCCCACCAGGGTCGTGGGCGTGGAGACGGAGAAGTCGCCGATGGTGCGCTGGACGTACTCGGAGGGGGCCGGCAGGCCCTGCGCCACCTCGCCGATGCGGGTGGTCACCGCGTCCTGGTAGGAGCCGAACAGCGCGGTGGCCGCCAGCACGGCGGTGGCGATGGCGATGCCCTTGGTGACGGCCTTGGTGGTGTTGCCCACCGCGTCGAGCTCGGTGAGGACCGCCGCGCCCTCGGCGTCGACGTCGCCGCTCATCTCCGCGATGCCCTGGGCGTTGTCGCTGACGGGGCCGAAGGTGTCCATCGCGACGATGACGCCGACGGTGGTGAGCAGCCCGCAGCCGGCCAGGGCGATGAGGAACATCGCCAGCGTCAGCACCCCGCCGGCCAGCAGGAACGCGAAGTACACGGCGCCGGCGATGACGACGGTGGTGTACACCGCGGACTGCAGGCCCAGCCCGATGCCGCTGAGGACCACGGTGGCCGCGCCGGTCACCGACGCCCCGGCCACGTCCCGGGTGGGCCGCGCCTCGGTGCCGGTGAAGTACCCGGTGATCCACAGGATGAGCACCGCCAGCAGGATCCCCAGGAACACCGCGCTGAGGGTCACCAGGCGCGGGTCGCCCTCCAGGACCGCGATGGTGTCGGCGGCGCCCTCCAGCTCGGCGAACGTGCCCGGCAGGTACGCGAAGGAGGCGATCGCGGTGCCCACCAGGGCCACCGCCGCCGACAGGTAGAACCCGTTCTGGATGCTCGTCAGGCCCGAGACCCCCGGCCGCGCCCGCACCAGCACCACGCCGAGCGCGGCGGTGAGCGCGCCGATCGCGGGCACCAGCAGCGGCAGCACCAGGCCGTCCTCGCCGATGGCGCTGCTGCCCAGGATCACCGCGGCGACGATCGTCACCGCGTACGACTCGAACAGGTCCGCGGCCATGCCCGCGCAGTCGCCGACGTTGTCGCCGACGTTGTCGGCGATGGTGGCCGGGTTGCGCGGGTCGTCCTCGGGGATGCCCTGCTCGACCTTGCCGACCAGGTCGGCGCCGACGTCGGCGGCCTTGGTGAAGATGCCGCCGCCCACGCGCATGAACATCGCCAGCAGCGCCGCGCCGAAGCCGAAGCCCTCCAGCACCGTGGGCGCCTCCGGCCCGTAGAGCAGCACCGCCGCCGAGGCGCCCAGCAGGCCCAGCCCCACGGTCGTCATGCCCACGACGCCGCCGGTGCGGAACGCCAGGCGCATCCCGCGCTCGCGCCCGCCCTCGCCGGTGCGGGCCGCCGCGGCCACGCGCACGTTGGCCCGCACGGCCAGCGACATGCCCAGGTAGCCGATCGCGGCGGAGAACAGCGCGCCCACGACGAACGCCGCGCTGCGGGCGGCGCGCAGGTCCCAGCCGTCGGCCGGCAGCGCCAGCAGCAGCAGGACCACCGCGACGGCGAACCACACCAGGGTGCGGAACTGCCGGCGCAGGTACGCGGAAGCACCCTCCTGCACGGCGCCGGCGATGGCGCGCATGCGCTCGGTGCCCTCGTCGGCGGCGAGCACCTGTCGTCGGAACACCCAGGCCGCGACGAGCGCGGCGAGGGCGACGACCGCGACGGCGGTGACCACGCCCGTGGCAGCGGTGGAAAGACCTTCGGACGTGCCCATCCGTCCTCCTCGACGTACGGCGACCTGCACGCAGCGTATGGCCGGGGACACCGGCCGTGCCACGTGATCGCCGCGCGAGGTGACGGGCCGTGCCCGGCCCGCCGCGCGCGGGGGCTCAGCCCAGCGGCTGCGCCACCGCCCCGGCGTCCTCGCGCACCCACGTCAGGTGCGTCCCGCCGGGCGCGGTGGCCGGGGCGCTGGTGCCGGCCGAGCCGGTCATCAGGGCCAGGGACAGCGGGTCCTGCTCGGGGGCCGCCACCGCCGACTCCGGCAGCGGCTCGCCGTCCTCGCCGCAGCGCAGGACGGTCACCTCCAGGCGGTCCTGGTCGTCGTCCAGGCGCACGTCCACCAGGCCCACGCGCCCCGCAGCGGCCTCGGTGGCGCCGACCGCCCGGGCGCACGCCTCGCCGATGGCGATGCGGATCTCGTCGAGCTGGTCCTCGCCGAACCCCGCCCGGCGAGCCACGGACACCGCCACGAGTCGGGCGGTGCGGACGTGCTCGGCGAGCGGGGTGAAGCGCAGGGCGACGGTGGCCACGGCGGGCTCAGGAGCTCGCGTTGGCCTCGTCGGCCGCGGCGGACGCGGCGATGGCCTCGGCGACGGTGTCGTGGATGGGGAACACCTTCGTCAGGCCGGTGATGCGGAAGACCTTGAGGATCTTCTCGCGCTGGCAGACCAGGTGCAGGGAGCCGTCGTGCGAGCGGACCCGCTTGAGGCCACCGACCAGGACGCCGAGGCCGGTGGAGTCCAGGAACTCCACGCCCTCCATGTCGACGACGAGGTGGTGGTGACCGGCGCCCACCAGCTCGTTGAGCCGCTCGCGCAGCGTCGGTGCGGTGTAGACGTCGATCTCACCGGACACCTCGACGACGGTCCGGCCGCTCTCCTCACGGCTGGTCACCGACAGGTCCACAGGACCCCTCCTCGCTGCTGCTGGCGTCGGACGTGCCGGGCGACACGCCCTGATGCATTGAACCATCGCGCTGGGTGAGGGGCGCGCCCAGCGGGGGCGGGCAGCGGAGCGGGCGGGAGCGGGCGGGAGCGGCGGGGCGCGGCGGGGGACACTGGGCGCGTGGTGCGGGCGGCGGGCGAGGGGGCGGCGCCCGCGGGCACCGCCGGGCGGGACGGCGCCGCGTGGCGCTGGGTGCTCGAGCACGGCGAGCGCTCCGGCCGGCTGCGGCACGTGGAGGTCCTGCCCGCCCGGGCCGGCGAGCGCGCGGCCTGGCCGGCGTGGGCGGACCCCGAGGTCGTCGCGGCCCTGGAGCGCGGCACCGGCGGGCCGCCCTGGCGGCACCAGGTGCTGGCCGCCGACGCCGTGCACGCCGGCCGCTCCACCGTCCTGGCCGCGGGCACCGCCTCGGGCAAGTCGCTGGCCTTCCAGCTCCCCGTGCTCACCGAGCTGCGCCGGCCCTCCGACGGGCTGGGCGAGCGGGGGGCCACGGCCCTGTACCTGGCGCCGACGAAGGCGCTGGCCGCCGACCAGGACGCGCGGCTGCGCGCGCTGGGCCTGGAGCGGCCGCTGACCGCCACCTACGACGGCGACACCCCGCCGGAGGTGCGCCGCTGGGTGCGCCGGCACGCCTCCCTGGTGCTCACCAACGTCGACATGCTGCACCGCTCGGTGCTGCCCGGGCACGAGCACTGGGCGCCGTTCCTGCGGCGGCTGCGCTTCGTCGTGGTCGACGAGTGCCACACCTACCGCGGGGTGTTCGGCTCGCACGCCGCGGCGGTGCTGCGCCGGCTGCGGCGGCTGGCCGCCCGCTACGGCGCCGAGCCGGTGTTCGTGCTGGCCTCGGCCACGGTCGCCGAGCCGGCCACCACCGCGCGGCGCCTGACGGGCGTGGAGGTGCTGGCCGTGGAGGAGGACACCTCCGCCCGCCCGCGCGTGGACGTGGCGCTGTGGGAGCCGCCGCGCCGCGGCGCGCCGCCCGAGGCGCCCGCGGGCGCGGACGCGGCGGACGAGGCCGAGTCCGCCGGCGGCGAGCAGCGCACCGCGACCGCCGAGACCGCCGACCTGCTGGCGGGCCTGGTCGAGCGCGGCGTGCGGACCCTGGCGTTCGTGCGCAGCCGCGCCGGGGCGGAGTCGGTGGCCGCCGCCGCGCGCCGGCGGCTGCTGGAGCGCGCCCCGCAGCTCGCCGGCTCGGTGCTGGCCTACCGCGGCGGCTACCTGCCGGAGGAGCGGCGCGAGCTGGAGGAGGGCCTGCGCTCGGGGCGGGTGCTGGGCATGGCCACCACGCGCGCGCTGGAGCTGGGCGTGGACGTCGCCGGCCTGGACGCGGTGCTCGTGGCCGGCTGGCCGGGCACGCGCGCCTCCTTCCGCCAGCAGCTGGGCCGCGCCGGGCGGCGCGGGCGGCCGGCGCTGGGGGTGTTCGTCTCGCGCGACGACCCGCTGGACACCTACCTGGTGCACCACCCGGAGGCGCTGTTCGGCGTGGAGGTGGAGGCGACCGTGCTGGACCCCTCCAACGCGTACGTGCTCGCCCCGCACCTGGCCGCGGCCGCGCAGGAGCTGCCGCTGACGGAGGCGGACCTGGAGCTGTTCGGGCCGGCGGCGCCGGGGGTGGTGGAGCTGCTGGTGGCGCGCGGGCTGCTGCGCCGGCGCGCGCAGGGGTGGTTCTGGACGCGGCCGGACCGCGCCGGCGAGCTGACGGACCTGCGCGGGGCCGGCGGGACGGTGCGCGTGGTGGAGTCCGGCACCGGCCGCGTGCTGGGCACGGTGGAGGCCGGGGCGGCGGACTCCGCGGTGCACGCCGGCGCCGTGCACGTGCACCAGGGCCGCAGCTACGTCGTCGACGAGCTGGACCTGGCGCAGCAGGTGGCGCTGGTGCACCCGGAGACGCCCGACCACACCACCCACGCGCGCAGCCGCAGCGAGGTGCGGGTGCTCGCCGAGGAGGAGCGCGCCGCGCACGGGCCGCTGGTCGTCTCCCGGGGCGTGGTGGAGGTCACCAGCCGGGTGACGGGGTTCCTGCGCCGCCGCGCGGGCACCGGCCAGGTGCTGGGCGAGGAGCCGCTGGACCTGCCCGAGCGGCGGCTGCGCACCCGCGCGGTGTGGTGGTCGCTGGACGCCGACGCCGCCGCGCGCGCCGCGGGCGGGGCGCCGGCGCGGCTGCCCGGCGCGCTGCACGCCGCCGAGCACGCCGCGATCGGGCTGCTGCCGCTGCTGGCGACGTGCGACCGGTGGGACCTGGGCGGGCTGTCCACCGCGTTGCACCCCGACACCGGCCGGCCCACCGTGTTCGTGCACGACGCGGTGCCCGGCGGCGCGGGGTTCAGCGACCGCGGGCACGAGCGGCTGGCCGAGTGGCTGACCGCCACCCGCGACGCCGTGCGCGCCTGCCGCTGCGCCACCGGGTGCCCGGCGTGCGTGCAGTCGCCCAAGTGCGGCAACGGCAACGAGCCGCTGGACAAGGACGGCGCGGTCGCGGTGCTCGACGTGGTCGTGGCAGCGCTCGGGAACCCCGGCGCCGGTGCCGCGCCGGGCGGCGGCGGGGCCGGCACCGGCGCGGCGCCCGCCTGAGCGGGCGGGGCCCGCGCCCCTCACGGCGGGAGCGGCCCGGCGGGCGCGGCACCGGCGCGGGCCGCGGCGCGCGCCGGGACGCCGGCCAGCAGCGCGGCGAACGGCCCGCCGGCGCGCACCCGGGCGTCCACCCGCACGGTGCCGTCGGCGGCGACCGCGCACCCGCCCTGCGCGCCGTTGGCCCGCAGCACCCGCGCCGCCCGCGCGCACGCCTCGGCCGCCCCCGCCCGCCCGCTCCCGGCGCGGCCGAGGACGGCGTCGGCGGCCGCGAGCGCGGCCAGGTCGGCCGCCGCCTGGGCCCGGTGCCGGGCCGCCACGGCCCCGCCCAGACCGGCGACGGCCACCGCCAGGGCGAGCGCGACCGCGACGACGCCGAGCAGGACGACGCTGCCGCTGCCGTCCTCGCGCCCGGCCCGGCCGCACCGGCTCGCACCGCCCCCGGGCGCGGCTGCCCCGCTCACGCCGCCCCCGGCCGCGGCTGCCCCGCGCCGGCGCCCTCCACAGCGCCGGCGCCCTCCACAGCGGCGGTCGCCTCCGAGCGCACCAGCACGTCCCCGCCCAGGGGCCCGGCCAGGCGCAGCGCCGAGCGCACCTCGACGCGCACGGTGCCCGCGCCGGGGGCCACGGCGACCGAGGCGCCCGCGGGCGCCAGGGCCTGCGCGGTGGCCCGCACCACGGCGGCGTCCTCGCCCCGGGCGGCCGCGCGCGCCCCGGCCCGCGCGGCGTCCACGCACCCCACCTGCGCCAGGGCGACGCGCGCGGCGGCGAGCACCAGCGCGAGCACGAGGACGACGGCGGGCAGCGCGACGGCGAACTCCGCCACCACGGCACCGCCGTCGCGCGCGGCGGCTGCGGCCCGCCGGCCGGGGCGCCGCGGGGGGACGGGCCGCGCGAGCCGTGCGGGGCTCACCCGAGGGCCAGCGCCTGGCGGACCACGCCCAGCAGCAGCCGGCGCACCTCGTCGCTGCGCAGCACCGCGACGAGCAGGCCCGCGAACCCGCACGCCGCCAGCGTGGCCACGGCGTACTCGGCGGTGGCCATCCCGGCGTCCCGCTCCTCCCGCGCGCGCACCGGGTCGCGCCGCCCGTCCCCGTGCTCCCGCCCGTGCTCACGAGCCCGCTCCCGCTCCTGCTCGCACCGCTCCTGCTCGCACCGCTCCCGCTGCTCCACCGGTTCCTCCTCCTCGTGCGCCGGCGCGCGGCCGGCCGCCGGGACCGGCACCGCGCCCGTCCCCGCAGCGACCCTCGCGCGAGAGCAGCGCCGGGAGGGGTAGCGGCGCAACGGCTGTGGACACCGGCCGGGGGTGCCGGGGTGTGGAGCGCGCGGTGGGCGCTCAGCCGGTGAGGACGTCGCCGGCGAGGGTGAGCACGACGGGCACGACGCCCAGCAGCAGGAACGAGGGCAGGGTGCACAGCCCCAGCGGCAGCACGAGCTGCGAGCCCAGCCGCGCGGCGGCCTCGGCGGCCGCACGGCGCCGCTCGGCCCGGTGCTGGGTCGCCGCCGACAGCAGCAGCGACGCGGCCGGGGCGCCGGTGCGCGCGGACAGCAGCAGCGGCTCGGCCAGCGGGTGCCAGCGCTCGTCGGCGCCCTCCCAGGCGCGCTGCGGGTCGGTCCCCCAGCGCAGCTGGGCGCACACCCGCGCCAGGTCCGCCGGCACCCGGCCCGGCACCGCCGCGACGGCCTGCTCCAGCGCCCGGCCCGGCGGCAGCCCGGCGGTCACCGCCGCCGCGGTGAGCTCCAGCAGCAGCGCCAGGTCCAGCGGCTGCGCCTGCTCCCCGCCCGGCGCGGGGGCACCGCGCCGCAGGGCGCGCCGGACGAGCCGCGCCGCGCGCGCCGCGGCGCCCGGTGCCGGACGGGACGGCGCGCGCGCCCGCACGCGGTGCGCCCCGGCACCGGGTGCGACGACCAGGAACGCGGCGAGCACGAGCGCGACGACCGCGACCCCGGCCGGCGCGGCGCTCACGGCGCACCCGCCGCCGCGGCCGAGCGCACCAGGCGGGCGCTCCACCAGCGCCCGGTCAGCAGCAGCGCGGCGCCGGCGAGCGCGCACGCGCGGCCGGCTGCAGAGCCCAGCAGGGCCTCCCACGGCGGCGCCCCCAGCGCTGCCCCCAGCGCCAGGCCGGCCAGCGGCAGCAGCGAGACGGTGCGCGCGCTGACCGCGGCGCCGGCGGTCGCGGCGCGCACCGCGGCGCGGGCGTCGGCCTCGGCGCGCAGCCCGGCCGCGCACCGCTCCAGCGCGTCCGCGGCGGGGGCCCCGGTGCGCTCGACGAGGCGCCACACCGCCCGCACGCCGGCCGGGGCGTCCGGCGCGGGTCCGCCCGGCCCGTGGGCGCCGGCGTGCTCCCACGCCTGCTCCGGGCCCAGGCCCGCGCGCAGCAGCGCCGCGACCCGCTCGGCCAGGCGGGCGCCGTCGAGCAGGTCCGCGTCCGGCGCGGTCCGGCGCCGCCCGGCCCGGCGCCGCGCGCCCGGTGGCCACCACCGCTGCGCGCGGGTCCCGCCGGCCGCACCGGTCGCACCGGTCGCACCGCCCCGCGGGCCGCGCCGCACCGGTCCGCCGGCCAGCGCGACTGCGGCGCCGAGGAGGGCGGCGACCGCGAGCGCGGCGCTCACGGCAGCCCCAGGCGGGCGGCCAGCAGCGGCCACCCGGGCCCGCGCCGCGGCGTGCCGTCGTCCCCGAGGCGCAGCGCGGGCACCACCGCGGCCCGCCCCCGCTCGTCGAGCCGCACCAGGGCCACCTCGGCCAGGCCGCGCCGCGCGCCGCGCCGGGCCACGTGCAGGACGACGTCCACCCCGGCCAGCAGCTGCGCGTCCACGGCCTCGGGGGCCGAGCCGGCGGCCGCGGCGAGGGCGTGCAGGCGCGGCACGACGTCGGCGGCGGTGTTGGCGTGCACGGTGCCGGCGCCGCCGGCGTGCCCGGTGTTCAGCGCGGCCAGCAGGTCGCGCACCTCCGCGCCGCGGCACTCGCCGACGACGAGGCGGTCCGGGCGCATCCGCAGCGCCTGGCGCACCAGGACGTCCAGGCCCACGCCGCCGCGGCCCTCGACGTTGCCGTGGCGGGCCTCCAGCCGCACCACGTGCGGGTGGTCCGGGCGCAGCTCGCCGGAGTCCTCCACGAGCACGATGCGCTCGGCGGGGTCCACCTCGCCCAGCAGCGCCTGCAGCAGCGTCGTCTTGCCCGCACCGGTGCCGCCGCTGACCAGCACCGACAGCCGGGCGGAGACCACGGCGCGCAGCAGCGGCGCCCACTCCCCCGGCACGGCCCCGGCGGCGGTGAGCTGCTCCAGGCGCCAGCGGCGCAGCGCCGGCACGCGCAGGCTGATGCAGGTCCCCTCGGGCGCCAGCGGCGGCAGGACGGCGTGCAGCCGGGTGCCGTCGGCCAGGCGGGCGTCGACGAAAGGGCTCGCCTCGTCCAGCCGGCGCCCGGCACCGGCCGCCAGGCGCACCGCCAGCGCGCGCACGTCCTCCTCGCCGCCCACCTCCACGCCCGCCGGCCGCAGCCCGCGGCCGTCGTCGACCCAGACGCGCCCGCCGCCGTTGACGAGGACGTCGGTGACGCCCTCGCGGGTGAGCAGCGGCTGCAGCGGGCCGGCGCCGGTGACGCGGGCGCGCACGTCGTCCACGAGCCGCAGCAGGGCCGCCGCGCCCAGCACCACCCCCTCGGCGCGGGCGGCGCCGGCGACCGCGCCGGGGTCGACGGGACCGCTCAGGCGCGCCCGCACCCGGTCGGCCAGGTCCGGGCCCGACGACGGGGCCAGCGGGCCGGGCACGGCGCTCGCCCCGCTCACCGGGCGGCGACCGCGGCACCGGCCGCCCAGCGGTCGGCGAAGGCGCGCACGGCGCTGCGCCGCCCGGCGGGCAGCCCCTCCCCGCGCTCCAGGGACGCCTCCAGGTCGCGCTCGCCGCGCAGCACCGCGGCCAGCGGCGCGCCGACGACGTCGGCGAGGACGTCGGCGTCCGCGCCGGAGCCGACGTCGCGCAGCACCAGGCGCACCCGCGGGTCGGCCCCCGCGGTGAGCCGGCGCACCTCGTCGACGGTGCAGCAGGCCGCCGCGGCGGCGCGGGTGGTGGCCGGGGCGACGACGAGGACCTCCTCGCAGACGCCCAGCACGTCGGTCCCCAGGCGCTCGAGCTGACCGCGCGGCAGGTCCACCACGGTGGTGGCGAACGCGGCGCGCGCGGCGCGCAGCACCGCGCTGAGCGCCTCCGGGGCGGGGGGCGGGCCGGCGCGGCGGTCCCCGGCGAGCAGGTGCAGGCCCTCCTGCAGGCGCACGGTGGAGCGCAGCACGTCCGGCCGCAACCGCCCCGAGACGCCGGCCAGGTCGCCCCAGCGCAGGCCGGGCAGCTGGTCGGCGCCCAGGAGCAGGTCCAGGCCGCCGGAGAGGGGGTCGGCGTCCAGGAGCAGGACGTCGCCGCCGGCGGTGGCCGCCGCGGCGAGCGCCGCGGCCAGGACGCTGGCGCCGCCGCCCCCGCAGCCGCCGACCACGCCCACCGCGCGCCCCTGCGGGCGGGGACCGCCGGCCGCGTCGACGAGCCGGTCCAGCAGCCACGGCTCGGCCTCCGGCAGCAGCGCGGCGTGGTCGGCGTCGACCTCGGCGGCGTGCCGCCACCAGTCGGGGCCGACGGGCGCGCACCCCACCAGGACGACCTCGCCGGCGCCCAGGGCGCGCGCCCGCGCGACCTGCTCGGCGCCGGTGCCCTCCCCCACCAGCAGCAGGGGCGGGGCGCCGGCGGCGGGCGCGGCGCGCGTGACGGCGCAGCCGGCGGCGTCGGCCAGGCGCAGCACCGCCGCGGCGAGGGCGTCGTCGCCGGTGAGCAGCGCGGCCCCGGGGGCGGGGCCGGTGGGCCCGGGGTGGTGGTGCGGACGTCGGGCAGCGGGCACGGGGGCCTCCTCGCGGTCGCGGTGGTCGACCGCCACCGTGGCCCCGCGCCGCGCGGCACCCCGCCCGCGCGGGCGCACCTGTGGACGCGCGCGGGTGCCGGGGAGGGTGTGGAGACGGCGGGCGGTGCGCGGCGTCGCGCGGGCCCGCGGAGGGGGAGGGACCCCCGGGAGAAGGACGACGGCCCCCGCTGGGGGGGAGCGGGGGCCGTCCACGGTCCGGCTCGGGGGGGATGAGCCGGGCCCGTCGTCGCCCTAGGGCGGACTCGACCATTTGACCCCATCGACGGCTCCCTGGCAATTCCTTCACGGGAGCGACTTGGAACTCCCCCGTCCCGGGGAGTTCCGGGACCCGGCGCTCCGAACCCCGGGCCGGGCCGGGACGGGGCCGGGACGGGGCCCCGGTCAGGGCCGCAGCGCCGCCACCCGGGTGAGGAAGTCCGCGGCCAGCGGCGCGGCCACCGAGCCGCCGCTGGCGCCGTCCTCGACGAGCACGGCGAACGCCAGGGTCCCCTGGTAGCCGATCGTCCAGGCGTGCGTGGGCGGCGGGGAGCCGGTGCCGTGCTCGGCGGTGCCGGTCTTGGCGTGCACCGGCTCCCCGGGCACCCCGGCGAGCACGGTGGCCGTGCCGGAGGTGACGACCTCGCGCATCAGCTCGCCCACGGTCGCCAGCACGGCCGGGTCGGCCGCCGCGGGCGGGTCCGCCGGCGCCGCCGGCGCGGGGTCCAGCACGATCGCCGGCCGGCGCAGCTGCCGGGCCGCCACGGAGGCCGCCACGACCGCCATCGCCAGGGGGCTGACCAGGGTGCGGCCCTGCCCGAAGCTGGCCGCGGCCAAGTCCACGGCGGACTCCGCGGCGGGCACGTCGCCGGCGAAGGCGTCCACGCCCGTGGCCCACGGCGCGCCCACGCCGAGCTGGGCGGCGGTGGCGGGCAGCGCGTCGTCGCCCAGCCGGGAGCTCAGCGAGGCGAAGGCGGTGTTGCACGACTGCGCGAAGTCGGTGCGGAACGGCACGTCGCCGAACGCCTCGCCCTCGAAGTTGCGGAACGAGCGGCCCTCCACGGTGAAGGTGGGCGAGCACGTCACCGTCTCGTCCGGGTCCAGCCCGCCGGCCAGCAGCGCGGTGGTGGTGACGACCTTGAACGTCGAGCCCGGCGGGTAGCGGCCCGTCAGCGCCCGGTCGCCCCCGTCGGCCGGGGAGTTCGACACCGCCAGCACCTCGCCGGTGGCGGTGTCCACCGCGACGAGCGCGGCCGCGGAGGGGGCGGTGTCCAGGACGTCGTCGGCGGCCTGCTGCAGGTCGGCGTCCAGGCTGGTGCGCACCGCCTCTCCCGGCACGGGCGGCGCGGACAGCAGCTCCCGCACCGCGCCGGTGCCGCCCTCGGTGCGCACCACGACGCCGACGCGCCCCGCCAGGCGCTCGTCGTGGTCGGCCTGCAGGCCCGACAGGCCCGCGACGTCCCCGGCGGCGTAGCGGCCGCCGGACTGCTCGACCTTCTCGGCGGTGACCTGCCCCACGCCGCCCAGCAGGGCGCGCGCGAACGCGCGGGTGGGCGCCAGCGGCAGGGTGGACTGCCGGAAGACGGCCCCCGGGACGGGCTGCAGCTCGTCCCGCCGGGCGTCGTAGTCGGTGCGCCGCAGGGTGATGACGTCCACGAAGGCGTCCGGGGAGGCCTGCTCGACGCGGCCGGCCAGCGCCTCGGCGTCGACGCCGAGGACCGCGGCCAGCGCCTCGGCGGTCGCGCGCGGGTCGGTGGTGCGCGAGGGCTGCACACCGACCTGCACCACGTCGGTCGCCTGCACGACGGGCTCGCCGTCGCGGCCGAGGACGTCGGCGCGCTGCGGCTGGGTGCGCTCCAGCACCAGGGTGGCGCCGTCGGCGAGGGCGGGGTGCACCAGCGCCGGCTCCCACACGGCGCGCCACCGCTCGTCCTCGCCGCGGCGCGCCCGCAGGGTGGTGGTGTACGCCAGGACGGTGCCCTCGGCGGCGCCGTGCGCGGCGGCGAGGTCGAAGGAGACGTCCAGCTCGGCCCGGGCGGTGCCGTCCGCGGCCCGCTCGGTGTCCACGGAGGTCACGCTCACGGCGGGCGGGGCGCTCGCCAGGGCACCGGCCAGGCGCGCGTACTCCTCCCCGAGGTCGGCGGGCAGCGGACCGGCGCCGGGGGTGAACAGCGCGGGGTCCCAGGTCCCGGCGGTCCAGCCGTCGGCGACGTCGCGGGCCAGGCGGCGGGCGCCCTCGGCGCCGTCGTCGCGGGAGCGGGCCCAGACGACGGCGCCGGCGGCCGCGACGGCCGCGGCGCCGGCCCCGGCGGCGACCACGGCGCGCCGGCGCGGGCGGCGGGCGGGGAGCGGGTCGGGCTGGTGCGGTGCGTCGGTGCTCATCGCCTGCGATGCTCGCACGCGACGGCTGCTAACCTGTTGGACGTTGGAGGTGTCGCCTAGTCCGGTCTATGGCGCCCGCCTGCTAAGCGGGTTGGGGGCTACAACCCCCTCGCGGGTTCAAATCCCGCCACCTCCGCCGGCCCGAAGGCCCCGTCCGCACCGCGGACGGGGCCCTGGGCGTCCCACCGCCGACCCACCCCGCCCACCCGGCTCCCCCGGAGCCCCCGGAGTTCGCCCGGTGGGCTCCTGGCCGGCCGCGGACCGCGCCA
>NZ_JBJLSG010000043.1:0-33718 GCF_050871925.1 Kineococcus gurbantunggutensis | reverse complement strand
CCACACCAACCACCCACCCCCCCCCGCGGCGCCCCCCGGCGCGGGGGCGGCCCCCCCGGGGGGGGCCCCCCCCCCCCGCCAGGCCGCCACCGCCAGCAGCAGCACCGCGGCCTGCTGCGGGACGGTGACGTCCAGGCCCGTGCACTCCCCCACCCGCCGCAGCCGGTTGAGCACGGTGTTGCGGTGGCAGTAGGTGCGCGCGGCGGTGGCGGCCACCGAGCCGGTGGCGGCGAAGGCGTCCAGCGCCTCCAGCAGCCGCTCGCGCTCGGGGGGCGCCAGGAGCAGCAGCTCGCCGAGCACCTCGCGGGCCACGTCCTCGCCGACCGCGCCGAGCTGGGTGACGGCGACGTCGAGGGCGACCTGCGCCAGGCGGGCCGGGCCGTGCGCGCCGGCCGGCAGCGCGGCGGCGACCTGCTCGGCCACCCGCACCGCCCGCGGCACGCGCGCCAGGCCGCGCGCCAGCGGGCCCACCCCGCACGGCACCGCCAGCAGCGGGGCCGGCACCGTGGGCAGGCCCGGCCCCTCCAGCGGCCACGCCCCGCGCGGGCGGTGCCCCACCACGAGGGTGCCGGAGCGGTGCTCGACGGGCCGCAGCGCGCCGGGGTGGCGCAGCAGGGGGTCCAGCGCGCCGCGCGCGCGCAGCGGCACCAGCGCGACGAACACGTCGTCCGAGCGCCCGGCGCCCAGGACCGCGGCGGCCCCGGCCAGCAGGTCCGGGTCCTCGCCGTCGGAGGCCAGGAACGCCGCGAGGATGCGGCGCCGGTCGCGCTCGCGCTCGTAGGCCAGCGCGGTGGCCGCCTCGTGGTAGCCGACCTGCACGTCGCCGGAGTGCTCCTCCACCGCCTGCCACAGCTGCACCGGCAGCGACACCGCACCGGCCAGCGCCTGCGCGGGCAGCCGCTCGGCCAGCTCCTCCCACACCACCCGGAAGTGCAGCCGGGTGCCGGTGGTCACCGCCGACAGCGGCACGTCCAGCGCGGCGCGGTCGCGGCCGACGTCGCGCGAGAGCTGCACCAGCCGCTCGGGCACCGGCAGGTCCACCAGGCGGCGCAGGACGCGCTCGTAGGTGTTCACCGCGTCGCGCAGGAGCACCTCGCGGGGCACCGCGCCGTCGGAGTACGGCACGAGCTGCACCAGTTGCGACAGGAACCGCTCGGCGAGGCGGTCGACGTCGGCCAGCAGCTCCAGCAGCAGGGAGCGCACCGCAGCGGAGGCCGCGGTTTCCGCCGCGTTTCCGGTGTTGTGCACGTGCACACCATACGGGCCCGATCGCGCGGCGGCGGGTCCTTGCCGCCGTTCCCCGGCCGCGGCGATGCTGCTCGGACCCCGCGGGGAACCCCCGGGCCGACTCCCCCGAACCCCAGGAGGCCGTGATGACGACGGTGCGCGCCGCACTGGTCCAGACGTCGTGGACCGGCGACCAGGAGAGCATGGTCAAGGTCCACGAGGAGTACGCCCACCAGGCCGCCGACGCCGGCGCGCAGGTGGTCTGCTTCCAGGAGCTGTTCCACGGCCCGTACTTCGGGCAGGTGCAGGACGCGGCCTACTACGAGTACGCGCAGGCCGTGCCCGGCCCGATCGTGCAGCGGTTCCAGTCCATCGCCGCCGAGACGGGCATGGTGATGGTGCTGCCGGTGTACGAGCAGGAGCAGCCGGGGGTGCTCTACAACACCGCCGCGGTCGTCGACGCCGACGGCAGGTACCTGGGCAAGTACCGCAAGCACCACATCCCGCACCTGGACCGGTTCTGGGAGAAGTTCTACTTCCGGCCCGGGAACCTGGGGTACCCGGTGTTCGACACCGCGGTCGGCAAGGTCGGGGTGTACATCTGCTACGACCGGCACTTCCCCGAGGGCTGGCGCGCGCTCGGCCTGGCCGGCGCGGAGATCGTCTTCAACCCCAACGCCTCCAAGCCGGGGCAGTCCAACCGGTTGTGGGAGCTGGAGCAGCCCACCGCCGCGGCCGCCAACGGGTACTTCGTCGCGGTGCCCAACCGCGTCGGGCGCGAGGCCGGCGAGTTCGGCGAGGACGCCGTGGACTTCTACGGAACCTCGTACTTCGTGGACCCGCGCGGGAACTTCGTGGGCGAGAAGGGCAGCAGCACCTCCGAGGAGCTGCTGGTGCGCGACCTGGACATGGACCTGATCCGGCAGGCGCGCACCGACTGGCAGTTCTACCGCGACCGCCGCCCGGACTCCTACGGCGACCTGGTGCGGCCGTGAGGACGCTGATCTCCGGCGGGACCCTCGTCACCGCGACCGGGGCCGCCCCCACCGACGTCCTGATCGACGGCGAGGTCGTCGTCGCGCTGCTCTCCCCCGGAACCGGCGCGGAGCTGGCCGTGGACGAGCGCATCGACGCCACCGGCTGCTACGTCCTGCCCGGCGGGGTGGACGTGCACACGCACATGCAGATGCCGTTCGGCGGGACCGAGGCCTCCGACACGTTCGAGACCGGCACCCGGGCCGCGGCGTTCGGCGGGACCACGACGATCGTGGACTTCGCCGTGCAGCGCACCGGGGAGGTCGTCGAGGCCTCGCTGGAGGCCTGGCACGCCAAGGCCGCCGGGAACTGCGCCGTGGACTACGGGTTCCACATGATCCTGGGCGGGGTGGACGAGGACTCCCTGAAGGCGATGGACTCCCTCGTCGCCCACGAGGGCGTCACCAGCTTCAAGCTGTTCATGGCGTACCCGGGGGTGTTCTACTCCGACGACGGGCAGATCCTGCGGGCCATGCAGCGCGCCACCGACAACGGCGCGCTGGTGATGATGCACGCGGAGAACGGCACCGCCATCGACGTGCTCGTGCAGCAGGCCCTGGCGCGCGGGGACACCGACCCGGTGTTCCACGGCCTGACCCGCCCGGCGGCGCTGGAGGCGGAGGCCACCAACCGCGCCATCGCCCTGGCCGAGGTCGCCGGCGGCACCCCGCTGTACGTGGTGCACGTCTCCGCCTCGCAGGCGCTGGAGCGCATCGCGCGGGCGCGCACCACCGGCGCCAACGTCTTCGCCGAGACGTGCCCGCAGTACCTGTACCTCACCCTGGAGGACCACCTCGGCGCCGGCGGGCCGGGCAGCTTCGAGGGCGCCAAGTACGCCTGCTCCACCCCGCTGCGCTCCAGGCACGAGCCCCACGCGGCGGACCTGTGGCGGGGCCTGCGCACCGACGACCTCGCGGTGGTCTCCACCGACCACTGCCCCTTCTGCTTCAACGACCAGAAGGAGCTGGGCCGCGGGGACTTCTCGAGGATCCCCAACGGCATGGGCGGGGTGGAGCACCGGATGGACCTGGTGCACCAGGGCGTCGTCGACGGGCACCTGTCGCTGCAGCGCTGGGTGGAGACGTGCGCCACCACGCCCGCGCGGTTGTTCGGCATGTACCCGAGGAAGGGCACCGTCGCGCCCGGTTCGGACGCCGACGTCGTGGTCTACGACCCGGCGGCCACCACGCGCATCAGCGCGGCCACGCACCACATGAACATCGACTACTCCGCGTTCGAGGGTTTCGAGCTGACCGGCGCGGTGCGCACGGTGCTCTCGCGCGGGACCGTCGTCGTCGACCGCGGCACCTGGAAGGGCTCGCCCGGGCACGGGCGCTACGTGCCCCGCGGGCTGTCGCAGTACCTGCGCTGAGGGAAGGAGGGACCGTGGACTTCGGAGTCGTCCTGCAGACCACCCCGCCGGCGGCCCGGGTGGTGGAGCTGTCCCGGCTGGCCGAGACGTACGGGTTCAGCCACGTGTGGACGTTCGACTCCCACGTGCTGTGGGAGGAGCCGTACGTGATCCACTCGGCGATCCTGCAGGCCACCCGCAAGGTGGTCGTGGGGCCGATGGTCACCAACCCCGCCACCCGCGAGTGGTCGGTGACCGCCTCGACGTACGCCACGCTCAACGAGATGTACGGCCCGCGCACGATCTGCGGGATCGGCCGCGGCGACTCCGCCGTGCGCACCCTGTCCGGCAAGCCGACCACCCTGGCCACGCTGCGCGAGTCCGTGCACGTCATCCGGGAGCTGGCCAACGGCCGCCCCGTGGAGCACCGCGGGCAGACGCTGCGCCTGCCGTGGGCGCCGGCGACGAACGAGGCGAACCGCACGCAGGTGTGGGTCGCCGCCTACGGGCCCAAGGCGCTGCAGCTGACCGGGGAGGTCGCCGACGGGTTCATCCTGCAGCTGGCCGACCCCGACATCGCCGCCTGGACCATCAAGACCGTCAAGGAGGCCGCCGAGCGCGCCGGGCGCGACCCCGACGCGGTCAAGGTGTGCGTGGCCGCCCCCGCCTACGTCACCGACGGCTCCGCCGGCGCGCTGGAGCACGCCCGCGAGCAGTGCCGCTGGTTCGGCGGCATGGTCGGCAACCACGTCGCCGACCTCGTCGAGCGCTACGGCCCCGGCGGGCGGGTGCCCGCCGCGCTGAGCGACTACGTCGCCGGGCGCGAGGGGTACGACTACAACCAGCACGGCCGGGCCGGCAACACGCACGCCGCGTTCGTGCCCGACGCGGTCGTGGACCGGTTCTGCCTGCTCGGCGACGCCGCGCAGCACGTGCAGCGCCTGCGCGACCTGGAGTCCCTGGGCGTGGACCAGTTCGCGCTGTACCTGCAGCACGACGCCAAGGAGCAGACGCTGCGCGCCTACGGCGACCTGGTCCTGCCCGCCCTCGCGCCGCCCGCCGTCGCCGTCTCGTGAGGGCCGCGCCGTGACGGACCTGCTGCCCGGCCCGCGCGCGCAGGCGCCCGCGCCGGGCGGGGCGGGCGGGGCGGGTGCGCCCGTCCCGGGGGCGGCACCGCTGCTGCGGCGCACCGGCGCCGCGCTGCTGGGGGTGCTGGTGCTGCTGGCCGCCTGGGAGCTGTACCGCGCGTTCGGGCCGGTGGCCGGGGTGGAGGTGGGCGGGCAGCGGGTGCTGCCCCGGGCCGACCCGCGCTCGATGCCCGGCGTGCTGGAGGTGCTGCGCACCCTGGCCACCCCCGAGGTCGCCGTGCCCGGCTCGCGCACCGTGGGCGGGGCGGTGCTCGCCGCCGCCGCCGGCACGCTGCGCACGGCCGCCGGCGGCTGGCTGCTCGGCTCGCTGGTGGGCGTGGCGCTGGCGGTGCTCATGCAGCGCTGGCGCCCGGTCGAGCGGGGCCTGCTGCCGTACGTGGTGCTCAGCCAGACCGTGCCCGTCATCGCCGTCGCGCCCCTGGTGGCCGGCTGGGGCGGGCGGTTGCAGCTGACGCCGCAGCTGTCGTGGCAGCCGTGGATGTCGGTGGTCGTGCTCTCCGGCTACCTGGCGTTCTGCCCGGTGGCCCTGGGCGCGCTGCGCGGGCTGGCCTCCCCCGCCCCGGCCGCGGTGGAGCTGTTCACCAGCCTCACCGCCACCCGCCGGCAGGAGCTGCTGCGCCTGCGCCTGCCCGCCAGCCTGCCGTTCCTGCTGCCCGCCCTGCGCCTGGCCGCCGCGCAGGCCGTCGTCGGCTCCATCGTCGCGGAGATCTCCACCGGCACCCGCGGCGGGACCGGCCGCCTGGTCCTGGAGTACGCCCAGCAGGCCACCTCGGCGCCGGGCCGGCTGTACGCGGCCGTGCTGGGCGCGGCGCTGCTGGGCCTGCTCGCCGCCGGCGCCGTCTCGCTGCTCGAGGCGGCCCTGCTCCCCCACCGGCGCACCGCGCCCGCGAACCGGCGCACCGCGAACCGGCGCACCCCGAACCGGCGCACCCAGCCCACGAACCGGAGGACCCCGTGACCGCCGCCGTCCGCGTCGAGGCCCTCGACCAGCGCTTCGCCACCCCCGCCGGGACGGTGCACGCCCTCTCCGGCGTCGACCTGACGATCGAGGCGGGCGCGTTCGTCTCCCTCATCGGCCCCTCCGGCTGCGGCAAGTCCACGCTGCTGCGCTGCATCGCCGACCTGGTCACCCCCACCTCCGGGCGCGTCCTGGTCGGCGGCGTGGAGGCCGGGGAGGCCCGGCGCCGGCACGCCTACGGCATCGCGTTCCAGGCCGCCGGGCTGCTGGAGTGGCGCACCGTGCAGCGCAACGTGGAGCTGCCGCTGGAGCTGCACGGCGTCGGGCGGCGCGAGCGCGCCGAGCGCGCCCGGCACCTGCTGGACCTGGTGGGCCTGGGCGACTTCGCCGGGGCCCGGCCCTCGGAGCTGTCCGGCGGCATGCAGCAGCGCGTGGCCATCGCGCGGGCGCTGGCGGAGGAACCGCCGCTGCTGCTCATGGACGAGCCGTTCGGCGCGCTGGACGAGATGACCCGCGAGCGGATGCAGGCCGAGCTGCTGGCCGTGCGCCGGCGCACCGGCACCACGGTGGTGTTCGTCACCCACTCCATCGCCGAGGCGGTGTTCCTCTCCACGCAGGTGGTCGTCATGTCCGCCCGGCCCGGCCGGGTGGTCGGCGTCGTCGACGTGGACCTGCCCGGGCGCGACGAGCCCGGCGGCGACGAGGACGCCCGCGAGCACCCGGGGTTCTTCGCCGCCATCACGCGGGTTCGCGAGGTCCTGCGCGGGCACCCCGCGCGCACGCCCGCGCTGCGCGGGGAGGACCGGTGAACCCCGGCGCGCGGACCCGGCTGCTGCTGCCGCCCGTGCTCGTCGGCGTCGCGGCGCTGCTGCTGTGGCAGCTCGTCGTGGTCGCCGGCCGCGTGGCGACGTTCGTGCTGCCCTCGCCGCTGGCGATCGCCGGCGCGTTCGGCGGCGCGGCCCCCGACGTCCTGCGGGCGGCCGCGGCCACCGGCACCACCGCCGCCGTGGGCCTGCTCGCCGGGTCCGCGGCGGGCGTGGTCGCCGCGGTCCTGGCCGCGCGGTTCCGGCTGCTGGACGAGGTGCTCTCCCCGCTGTCCGCGGCGGCCAACGCCATGCCGATCATCGCCCTGGCCCCGGTGTTCAACGCGATGTTCGGCTCCACCAGCCCGGTGCCGCGCCGCCTGGTGGTGGCCGTGGCGGTGTTCTTCCCGCTGTTCGTCAACACCGTGCGCGGCCTGCGCCGGGTGGACCCGGTGCACGTGGAGCTGGCGCGCTCGCTGGCGGTGTCCGGCTGGGCGTTCACCCGGCACGTGCGCCTGCCCGGGGCGGTGCCGTTCGTGTTCACCGGGCTGCGGCTGGCGTCCTCGCTGGCGGTGATCGCCGCGGTGGTCGCCGAGTACTTCGGCGGCCGCCAGGACGGCCTGGGCTCGCGCATCACCTCCGCCGCCAGCGCCACCGCCTACCCCCGGGCGTGGGCGTACGTGCTCGGGGCCGTCGCCCTGGGCCTGGCCTTCTACCTGGCCGCCCTGCTCGCCGAGCGGCTGCTCTCCCCCACCACCAGGAGGTCCCGTTGAACCCTCGCTCCCCCCTCAGCCGCCGCACCGCCCTGCTGGGCGCCGCGGCCGGCGGCCTGGCCCTGGGGTCCGCCGCGTGCGGCAGCGCCGACCAGGGGGCCGGTGCCGGCGCCACCGCCGGCGCGGACGGCCTGACCCCGGTGAAGCTGCAGCTGCAGTGGGTCACCCAGGGGCAGTTCGCCGGGTACTTCACGGCCCTGGAGCGGGGTTTCTACCGCGACGAGGGCCTGGACGTGCAGATCCTCGAGGGCGGTTCGGACATCGTCCCGCAGACCGTGCTGGCCCAGGGGCAGGCGGACTACGCGATCGCCTGGGTGCCCAAGGCGCTGGCCTCGCGCGAGCAGGGCGCCGCCATCACGAACGTGGCGCAGGTGTTCCAGCGCTCCGGCACGCTGCAGGTCTCCTTCGCCGAGGCCGGCGTCGACTCGGTGGGGGCGCTGCGCGGTAAGAAGGTCGGCAACTGGGGGTTCGGCAACGAGTACGAGTTGTTCGCCGCCATGACGGCCGCCGGCCTGGACCCCTCGCGCGACGTGACGCTGGTGCAGCAGCAGTTCGACATGCTCGGGCTGCTGCAGGGCGACGTCGACGCCGCGCAGGCCATGACGTACAACGAGTACGCCCAGCTGCTGGAGGCGCAGGACCCGCGCACCGGGGAGCTGTTCACCGCCGAGGACTTCACGGTCCTGGACTTCAACGAGGTCGGCACCGCGATGCTGCAGGACGCGGTGTGGGCGGACAGCGCCCGGCTCGGCGAGGACGCCTACCAGGAGCAGACGGTGGCGTTCCTCAAGGCCTCCCTGAAGGGGTGGGCCGCGGCCCGCGACGACGCGCAGGCCGCCCGCGACGTGGTGGTGGCCCGGGGTTCCACCCTGGGCGCCAGCCACCAGCTCTGGCAGGTCAACGAGGTCAACCGCCTCGTGTGGCCCGCGCCGGAGGGCGCGGGGGTGCTGGACCCGGCGGCGTGGGAGCGCACCGTGGCCATCGCCCGCGACACCCGCAACGCCGAGGGGCGGACGGTCATCGCCAAGGACCCCGGCGCGGACGCGTGCACCGACGAGTTCGCGCGGCGCGCCGTGGAGGAGCTGCGCGCCGAGGGCGTGGACGTCACCGGGGAGGGGTTCACCCCGCTGTCGGTGACGCTGAACGCCGGCGGCGCCTGAGGCGCCTCAGCCCGGCGGTCCCGGGTGCGCGTACACCGCGCGCAGCCACACGGACAGCAGCAGGTCCACCACCTGCCCCCGCTCCACCGCCGGCCCGGTCCCGGCGCAGCAGGACTCCAGGACCCGCTCGTTCATGGAGTTCAGCAGCACCGCCAGGTCCCGGGCCGGCGGCCCCGGCGGCGCGGCCCCGCGCGCCCGCTCGGCCTCGACCAGCGCCGCGGTCTCGGCCACGAAACCCTCCATGACGCCGGACCACACCTCGCGCACCGCCGGGCTGGTGGCGCGCGCCTGCGCGGCGGCCAGGGTGACGGCGCGGTGCGCGCAGAACGCCTCGTGCGCCGCGGCGATGACCCCGCGCAGCAGGGCGGCGGGGTCACCGCCCGCGCCGTCACCGCGGGGCCGGCGCGCGCGGGCCTCGGCCACCACCCGGTCCAGCAGCGCCAGCAGCACCTCCTCCTTGGAGGAGAAGTAGAAGTAGAACGTCGGCCGGGAGATCCCCGCCCCGCGCGCCAGGTCGTCCACCGAGACGCCGGCGTAGCCGCGCTCGTCCAGCAGCCGCTCGGCGGTCTCCAGGATGGCGCGCTGGCGGTCGTCCCCGGTCGGGCGCGCGGCGCGCCGGCCGCGGGCGGGCGGGGGCGGCGGGGCCTGCTGGGTCACCGCCGCAGCCTAGGCGCCCGCCCCGGGCCGGTTCAGCCCAGCTCGCGCTCCTGGCGGGCCTGCTCCTCCAGCAGGCGCAGCGCGCGCTCGCCGTCGGCGCCGTCCTGCTCCAGCGCCGAGCGCATCGTGGCGAGCTTCTGCTCCCCGGCCGGGAACGGCGGCAGCAGCGGCACCTCCGGGTCGACGACGGCCTCCAGCACCACCGGGCGGTCGGCCGAGAGCGCGGCGTCCCAGGCGGCGCCCAGGTCGGCCGGGTCGTCCACCCGGATGCCGCGCAGCCCGAGCAGGTCGGCGTAGCGGGCGTAGGGGAAGTCCGGCAGCCGCTGGCTGGCGCCGAAGCGCGGGTCGCCCTCCATCTCGCGCTGCTCCCACGTCACCTCGGCCAGGTCGCCGTTGTTGAGCACGAGCACGACGAACCGCGGGTCGGCCCAGCGCCGCCACATCCCGGCGACGGTGATGAGCTCGGCCACGCCGTTCATCTGCACCGCCCCGTCCCCGGCCAGCGCCACCAGGGGGCGGGAGGGGTCGGCGAGCTTGGCGGCGATGCCGTAGGGCAGGGCCGAGCCCATGCTCGCCAGCGTGGAGGACAGGTGCGCCTGCACGCCCGGCGGCAGGGTCAGGTGCCGGGCGTACCAGTAGGTGACGGAGCCGACGTCGACGCTGACCTGCGCGTCGGCGGGCAGCCGCCGGCTGAGCTCGCGCACGACGAGCTCGGGGTTCAGCGGCTGCGCCGGCAGCGCGGCGCGCCGCTCGGCCAGCGTCCGCCAGCGCGTCACCGCGCCGGTGACGCGGCCGCGCCAGTCCTCGTCGGCGGGCGGGTCGAGCAGCGGCAGCAGGGCCTCCAGCGTCTCGGCGGCGTCGCCGGGCAGGCCGACCTCGACGGGGTAGCGGTTGCCGAGGTTGCGGGTGTCGAGGTCGACCTGCACGGCGCGCGCCCGCCCGGGCGCGGGGTAGAACTCCGTCCACGGGTCATCACTGCCCACGATCAGCAGCGTGTCGCACTCGGAGAGGACGAACGCGCTGGCGCTGGTGCCCAGGTGCCCCATGACGCCGGCGCTGGTGGGCAGCCGCTCGTCGACCCAGGGCTTGCCGAGCAGGCTGGTGGTGACGCCGGCGCCGAGGCGCTCGGCCACCGCCCGCACCTGCTCCCCGGCGCGCCGGGCGCCCTGGCCGACGAGCAGGGCGGGCCTGCGGCCGGAGTTCAGCACCCGCGCCGCCTGCCGCAGGTCCTCCTCCTGCGGCAGCACCCGGGGGCGGCGCCACTCCGGGGCGCTGACGACCACCCCGTGCTCCTGGGGCAGCGGGTCCGGGGCGGGCAGCTGCTGCACGTCGTGCGGCAGGACGACCGCGCACGGGCGGCGGCGGGCCAGGGCGGTGCGGAACGCGCGGTCCAGGACCATCGGCGCGTGCTCGGCGGTCAGGACCGTCTGCACGTACGCGGTGGCGTCGCCGAACAGCGTCTGCAGGTCGACGCCCTGCTGGTACTCCGAGCCCAGGACCGTGCGCTGCTGCTGCCCGACGACGGCGACCACCGGCACGCTGTCCAGCTTCGCGTCGTACAGGCCGTTGAGCAGGTGCACCGCCCCGGGGCCCTGGGTGGAGAGGACCACCCCCACCTCGCCGGTGTACTTCGCGTGCCCCACCGCCATGAGGGCGGCGTTCTCCTCGTGCCGGGCCTGGACGAACTCCGGCCCGGCGCCCTGGCGCCGCAGCGCCCCGAGCACCGTGTTGATCCCGTCGCCGGAGTGCCCGAACAGGCGCCGGACCCCCCACGCGCGCAGCCGCTCGACCACCAGGTCCGCGACCAGTCGCTGCTCCTCGGCCACCGTCGTCCTCCTCGGCTGGGCGTCTCCTCACCCCTGCCCTACCCCGCGCCGGCGCGGGCACACCCCGCACGGGTGGCCGCGGCGCGGGAGGTGGCCGACGATGGTCGCCGTCGACGTCCGCGCCCGAGGAGCACCGTGTCCCTGCCGGCCAGCCACCCCCACCAGCGCTACAGCGTCGCCGGGTACCAGGAGCGCGAGGAGCCGGACGGGCGCGTGGACTGGTCCTGCGACCTGCTGCGCCACGGGCAGAGCTTCGGGCTGGTCGGCGACGACGGCCGCGGCGGTGCGTACCGGTACGCGTTCACCGACACCGCCCGCGGGGAGGAGTTCCGCACCGCCGCGCGGGGCCTGCACCCCGCAGCGGAGGTCCCCGAGGACGTCCTGGTGGACGAGCTGATCACGGTCCGGCAGATGAACGCCCTGGACCGGGTGGCGTACTGCTTCGCGGAGGACCGCTTCGAGGAGCTGGGCGAGCACCGCCTGGCCGCCCCGGGCCTGAGCCTGGCGCAGGTGCGCGAGCAGCTGGCGACCGAGCACGCCGGGCGCTCCCCGCGCGTGTGGGACCCGAGCCGCTCGGCGATGGTGCCCGTCACCGGAGCGGGGTCCGGTGCGGGACCGGGACCGGGGGCGCCGTGAGCGCGCCGTCGCTGCGGCGGCGCGACCGGTGCGCCGCGGAGCGGATGGACGACCCCGGCTGCGACCTGGCCGCCCTGCACCGCACGTACGCGCAGTTCCGCCTCGTCAACGCCGTCGTGGCCGGCTGGCAGGTGACCTACCGCCGCCACGTGCGCCCGCTGCTGCACCGCGAGCGGCCCACCACGCTGCTCGACGTCGGCTGCGGCGGCGGGGACCTCGCGCGCGCCCTGGCCCGGTGGGCGCGCCGCGACGGGTACCGCCTGGAGGTCACCGGCGTGGACCCGGACGAGCGCGCGCACGCCTGGGCGGTGCGGCGGCCCCCCGTGCCCGGGGTCCGCTTCCGCCGGGCGCTCAGCGGCGACCTCGTCGCCGGCGGGGAGCGCTTCGACGTGGTGGTCTCCAACCACCTGCTGCACCACCTGGACGACGCGGCCCTGGCCGCGCTGCTGGAGGACTCCCGGGTGCTGGCCCGGCGCCGGGCCGCGCACAGCGACATCGCCCGCAGCCGCTGGGCGTACGCCCTCTTCTCCGCCGGCACCCGGCCCTTCTTCCCCGGCTCCTTCATCTGCGAGGACGGGCTGACGTCGATCCGGCGCAGCTTCACGGCCGCGGAGCTGGGCGCCGCCGCCCCGCCCGGCTGGCGGGTCGAGCGGCCCTGGCCCGGGCGCAACCTGCTGCTGCACGACGCCGGGGGCCGCTGAGTGGCGCCGGGCGCGGGCCGCGTGCACGACGTGCTCGTGGTGGGCGCCGGGTCGGCGGGCCTGTTCCTGGCCGCCGCGCTGGCACAGCGCGGGGTGGACGTGGTCGTGCTGGAGCGCCGCACGGCGGCCGGCACCGGCTCGCGCGCCATCGGCCTGCACCCGCCGGCGGTGCTGGCGCTGCGCGCGCTGGGCCTGGAGCAGGAGGCGCTGGCGCTGGGCGCCCGCGTCGAGCGCGGGGTCGCCCGCAGCCGCGGCCGGCGGCTGGGCGCGCTGGGGTTCGAGCGGGCCTGGCCCGAGCGCCCCTTCGTGCTGACCCTGCCGCAGCACCGCACCGAGGCGCTGCTGGCCCGGCGGCTGCGGCAGTTCGCCCCGGCGGCGCTGCGGCGCGGCTGGGAGGTGCTGGGCACCCGCGAGGACGGCGGCGTGGTGCACGTCACCGCCCGCGGCGCCGGGGGGCCGGTGCGCACCTGGCGCGCGCGCGTGCTGGTGGGCGCCGACGGCGCGCACGGGGGCACCCGCGAGCGCGCCGGCATCGGCGCGCACGGGCGCACCTACCCGGACACCTACCTCATGGGCGACTTCGCCGACACCACCGGCGACGCGGGCACCGCGGTCATCCACCTCGAGCCCGCCGGGGTGGTGGAGTCCTTCCCGCTGCCCGCGGGGCGGCGGCGCTGGGTGGTGCACACCGGCGCCGCGCCCTCGGCGCCCGGCGCGCCCTCCACGCCCGCGGCGCCCGCGGCGCCCGGCGCGCCCGCCGGGGCGAGTGCGCAGGCGCTGGCGGCGCTGGTGGCCGCGCGCACCGGCGAGGTGCTCGACCCGGCCACCGCCAGCGCCGTCAGCGCGTTCGCGGTGCACCGGCGCCTGGCCCGGCGGATGGTCGCCGGCCGCCAGGTGCTCATCGGCGACGCCGCCCACGAGATCAGCCCCATCGGCGGCCAGGGCATGACGCTGGGCTGGCTGGACGCCCAGGCGCTGGTGCCGCTGCTGGTGCGGGTCCTGGCCGGGGGCACCGGCGCGGACCTGCGCTCGGTGCGGGGGTTCGTGCGCTTCGAGCGCGAGCGCACCCGAGCCGCGCGCACCGCCGCCCGGCGCGCGGGGCTGAACACGGTGCTGGGCCGGCCCGCGGGCGCGGGCCTGGGGCGCGCGCGCGAGGCGCTGGTGCGCGCGCTGCTGGGCGGCCCGCTGCGCCACCCGCTGGCCGGGGCGTTCACCATGCGCCGCTCCGGCGGCGACCGGGCGCCGGCACCGCTCCTCGACACCGTGTTGACAGCGTCGACGGAGCGTTGAAACTTGGGGGTGTGACTGTGGAGCACGTCGACGTGCTGGTCGTCGGGGCCGGCCTGTCCGGGATCGGTGCCGCCTGCCAGCTGCGCAGGCTCGTGCCCGGCCTGACGTTCGCGGTGCTGGAGGCCCGCGAGCGCCTGGGCGGGACGTGGGACCTCTTCCGCTACCCCGGGGTCCGCTCGGACTCCGACATGTTCACCCTGGGGTACGCGTTCCGGCCGTGGACGGACCGGCGCGCCATCGCCGACGGCGCCGCCATCCGCGAGTACATCGCCGACACCGCCCGCGAGTTCGGCGTGGACCGCGCGATCCGCTACGGGCACCGGCTGGTGGCCGCCGACTTCGAGCGCTCCCGCGGCCGCTGGCGCGTGCGGGTCGAGCGCAGCGACGGCACGAGCACCGAGCTGACGTGCGGGTTCCTCTTCGCCTGCACCGGCTACTACCGCTACGACCGCGGGCACACCCCCGACCTCCCCGGCCGCGAGGGGTTCGGCGGGCGGGTGGTGCACCCGCAGCACTGGCCGCAGGACCTCGACGTGGCCGGCCGGCGGGTCGCCGTCGTGGGCAGCGGCGCCACCGCCGTCACGCTCGTGCCGGCGCTGGCCGAGCGCGGGGCGTCGGTGACGATGGTGCAGCGCAGCCCCACCTGGATCGCCTCGCTGCCCTCCACCGACCGGCGCGCCGGGCGCTGGCCGCACCGGCTGGTGCGGGCGCGGCGCATCGCGCTGGGCGCGGCGAGCTACAAGCTGGCGCGGCGGGCGCCGCGGTACTTCGGGGGCAAGCTGCTGCAGGCGGCGCGCGAGCTGCTGCCCGAGGGCTACGACATGGCGCACTTCACCCCCCGCTACGCCCCGTGGGACCAGCGGCTGTGCGCGGTGCCCGACGCGGACCTGTTCCGCGCGATCGGCTCCGGCGCCGCCGAGGTGGTCACCGGCGCGGTGCGGGGCTTCACCCGCGAGGGGCTGCGCCTGGCCGACGGGCGCGAGGTGCCCGCCGACGTCGTGGTCACCGCCACCGGGCTGTCCGTCTCGCTGTTCGACGGGGTGCGCCTGAGCGTGGACGGCGAGGGGGTCGACGTGGCGCGCAGCGTCGTCTACAAGGGCGCGATGCTCTCCGGGGTGCCGAACTTCGCGTTCGCCTTCGGGTACACCAACGCCTCCTGGACGCTGAAGGTCGGCCTCGTCACCGAGTTCGTGTGCCGGCTGCTGCTGCGCATGCGGCGCACCGGCGCCACGACCGCCACCCCGCAGGCGCCGCCGGACCCCGGGCGCGCACCGCTGATCGACCTGGCCTCGGGGTACGTGCGCCGGGGCGCGGCCGCGCTGCCCTCGCAGGGCACCCGCACCCCGTGGCGGCTGCACCAGGACTACCTGCGCGACGTGGTGCTGCTGCGGCACCGGCGCGTCGCCGACCGCGGCCTGGAGCTGTCCACCGCCCCGCTGGCGGGCCTGCCCGACCCGGGAGCCCCGGAGCACCCGGAACCCACGAGGGATTCGGAGCGCCCGGCCGCGGAACCGGCGGGGGCCCCGCGGTGAGGGCGCCGCTGGACCGGCTGGGGCGGCTGCTGCGGCCGGCGGGGCCGGGGCCGTACGAGTTCGCCGGCGGCACCGCCGTCGTCACCGGCGCCGCCGGCGGGATCGGGCGGGCGCTGGCGCGCGAGCTGGCCCGGCGCGGCAGCGCCCTGGTGCTGCTGGACCGCGACGGGGCCGGCCTGGCGGCGCTGAGCGCGGAGCTGCGCGGGCGCCACCCCGGCCTGGCCGTGGACGCGCGCACGGTCGACCTCGCCGACGGCGCCGCCGCCACCGCCACCGCCGAGGCCGTGCGCGCCGACCACGAGCGGATCACCCTGCTGGTCAACAACGCCGGGGTCGCCCTGGGCGGGGAGTTCGGGCAGGTGAGCCCCGAGGAGTTCTGCTGGCTGCTGGAGGTGAACCTCGTCGCGACCGTGCGCGTCACCTCCGCGCTGCTGCCGGCGCTGCTGGCCTCCCCCGGCTCGCACGTGGTGAACACCTCCAGCCTGTTCGGGCTGGTCGCCCCCGCGGGCCAGGTCGCCTACGCCACGAGCAAGTTCGGCGTGCGCGGGTTCAGCGAGGCGCTGCGCGCGGAACTGGCCCCGGCCGGGGTCGGCGTCACCTGCGTGCACCCCGGCGGCGTGGCCACCGCCATCGCCCGCGACGCCAGGCTGGGCAGCGGGGTGGACCCCGAGCGCGGGCGCGCGGAGCAGCTCGGGTTCCAGGCGCTGCTCAGGATGCCGCCGGAGGTCGCCGCGGCCGCCGTGCTGGAGGGGGTGCGCCGACGCCGCGCCCGCGTGCTCATCGGCCCCGAGACGCTCGCGGCGGACCTCGTCGCCCGCGTGGCCCCCGCCTCCCACCAGGCCCTGCTCGCCGCGGTCACCCGCCTGGCCGTGCGGCGCGGGCGCACCCGCCCGCACCGCCCCGACCGCGGGCGCCCCGGCGGGGCCGCGGCGCCCGGCGCGGTGGCGGCGGACACCGGGAGTTCACCCGCGCGCTCGTGACAGCGGTGCGCGCACCCGGGCACCCTGGCCGGGTGAGCGCACCGCACCGGGCACCGCTGCTGGCCGCGGCGGCGGTCCTGGCCGCCGGCGGCGCCCTGGCCGCGCAGCCCGCCGGCACCACGGGCGGGGAGCCCGTCCTGCCGGCCCGGCTGCCCGGCTACAGCCACCTGACCGGCTCCCTGGGCGACGCCCCGCCCGGGCGGGTCCTGGCCGTCTACCAGCAGGGCCTGGGCGTCGAGCTCGGCGACGTGCCGCAGGCCCTGGCCGTGGGCGCCGACGGCGCCTCCGCGCGGCGGGTGGGCACCGCGCTCGAGCGCGGCGCCGGCGACACCCAGGGCGACGCGGCGCCGATGGCGCCCTCCCCCGACGGCTCCACCGTCGCCGTGGGCGACTGGGACACCGGGACCCCGGGCAGCGCGGCCCCCGCGCCGGCGGACGTGGCGCTGGTCGACGCGGCCTCCGGGCGCACGCGCACCCTGGCGGTGCCCGAGGCGGCGGCGGTCCTGCCGCTGGCCTGGTCGCCGGACTCGCGCCGCCTGGCGCACCTGGCGCCGCACGCCCCCGCCGGCCCCTTCGAGCGCCTCGCCGCGCCCGGCGGCCGGCTGCACGTGCTCGACACCGGCACCGGCCGCTCCACCGCCGTGCCCGGCGCCGACGACGTCGTCTCCGCCGCCTTCTCCCCCGACGGCGCCGAGCTGGCCGTGCAGCGCGCCGGCGGCGCGGTCGACGTCCTGGGCCCCGACGGCGCGCTGCGGCGCACCCTGCCCGCCCCCGGCGGCCTGCTCGTCGCCGGCGCGGCCTGGTCCCCGGACGGGCGGCTGCTGGCCGTGCAGCAGGACCGGCGGGTCGCGTTCGCGGCGGCCTCCGGCGCCACCGGCGAGGCGGTGCCGGCCCCCGTCGCCGGCGAGGCCCTGCTGGCCTGGCGCTCGGCGCGCGAGGTGCTCGTGCAGGACGTCGGCGCGAGCAGCAGCGCCACCGCCGCCGACTTCACCGTCTCGCGCGCCGACCTGGGCACCGGCGCGCTGGTCCCCTCCACCCGCGTGCCCACCGCCCGCGGCAACTACGCCGTGATCGGCCTGCGGCTGGCCACCGGCCTGGCCGCGCGCGCCGAGCACGTCGCGGCCGTCCCGCCGGCCGACCGCGGGCGGGCGCCGCTGCCGCTGCGCGCCGGCGCGGTCCTGGCCGCCGCGGGGGCCGCGGCGCTGGCGGCCCACCGCCTGGCGCGCCGGCGCGGGCCCCGCCCGCCGGCCCCCCGCCCCTCCGGCCCGGCGCGCTGGTCGCCCGCCCCGGGGGCCGCCGCGCGCTGACCCCCGGCTCGGCGCTGCGGCGCTGCGGCGCTGCGACGGGCGCCGGGCACCGCGAGGCGGTAGGCAGGGGGCGTGCACGAACCGGACGTGAAGGTGCGCCTGCCGCGCGGGCGGCCGGTCTCCCCGCTGCGGGCCATCGCGCTGCGCCTGGGCATCGCGCTGGCGCTGGTGGTGCTGGCCTGGGGCATGGTGGTGCTGGAGAGCGGCGACTACACCGACAACGCCGACGGCGAGGTCTCCGTCCTCGACGCGCTCTACTACACGACCGTCACCCTCACCACGACCGGTTACGGCGACATCGTCCCGGTCAGCGAGCGCGCCCGGCTGCTGAACACCCTCGTCGTGACCCCCATGCGGGTCCTCTTCGTCATCGTGCTGGTGGGCACCACGATCCAGGCGCTCACCGAGCGCTCCCGCACCGAGATCCGCCTCGCCCGCTGGAGGGCCCGCATGCACGAGCACGTCGTCGTCCTGGGCTACGGCACGAAGGGCCGCAGCGCGGTGCGCCAGCTGCGCCTGCACGGGCACGAGGCCGCGCACCTGGTGATCGTCGACAGCGACCCGCGGGCCACCGCGGACGCCGCGCAGGACGGGTACCTCTCCGTCACCGGCGACGCGACGCGCTCGGCGACCTTCCGGGCGGCGATGGTCGAGCGCGCCGCCCGCGTCGTGGTGGCCCTGGACCGCGACGACACCGCGATCCTGGCCACCCTGGCGGTGCGCCGCATGAACCCCGCGGTCACCGTGGTGGCCGCGGCGCGCGAGGCCGAGCACGCCGAGCTGCTGCGCCAGAGCGGCGCCAGCTCCGTGGTGGTCTCCTCCGAGACGGCCGGGCGGCTGCTGGGCATGGCCACCGACAGCCCCGCGGCCGTGGACGTCGTGGAGGACCTCGTCTCCTTCGGCACCGGGCTGGACCTCGCCGAGCGGCCCGTGGCGGGCGCGGAGGTCGGCCGCTCGCCGGAGTCGTTCGACGTGCCGGTGCTCGCCGTGGTGCGCGCCGGCCGCCCCCACCGCTACAACGACCCGGAGGTGGCGACCCTGCGGGAGGGGGACCTGCTGCTGTACGTCGTCACCGGCGCGCCGCCGCTCTGAGCGGGTCACCGGCGCGCCGCACGGGGCGGGCCTCAGCGCAGGGCGCGCACCCCGCTGAGGAACTCGGTGAGCACGGCCGGCTGCACGTGCACCGTCACGCGCTGCTGCAGGCCGTCGACGTCCCACGCCAGGGCGACGTCGGGCACGTGCACGCCGTAGAGCATCAGGTCCAGGGCGACGACCTCGGCGAGGAAGTCGCCGGGCTCGATGTCGAGGGCTTCGCGGCGGCGGGCCTCGTCGAGCGAGGCCCACCACTGCTCGAGGGCTGCGGTCTGGGTCACGTGCTGCTCATCGCAGCCGCACCGCGGCGTGAAACGGGGTGTCCCCCGGGTGGAGCAGCGCACCGCCCCGCGCCCCCCGGGTGCGGCGGCGCCCGCGGAGGGGTAGGCAGGGGGTCGTGGACGCCCGGGACCTGCTGCTCGACGGCTACGGCCGCATCCGCCCCGCCCTGCACGCCGTGCTGGAGCAGTGCGACGACGGGGCGCTGACCGCGCGCCTGGACCCGGGCGCGAACACCGTCGCCTGGCTGCTGTGGCACCTGGCGCGCGTGCAGGACGACCACGTCAGCGAGGTCGCCGGCGTCGAGCAGGCCTGGACGCGCGCGGGCTGGGCGCGCCGCTTCGCCCTGCCCCTGGACGACGCGGAGACCGGCTACGGCTTCACCGCCGAGCAGGTCGGGCTGGTGCGCGCCGGCGCGGACCTGCTCGGCGGCTACTACGACGCCGTGCACGAGGACACCGAGCGCTACCTGCGCACCCTGGGCGGCGCCGACCTGGACCGCGTCGTCGACGAGCGCTGGGACCCGCCGGTGACCCTGGGCGTGCGGCTGGTCAGCGTCCTGGACGACGACCTCGAGCACGTCGGGCAGGCCGCCCTGCTCGCCGGGCTGCTGCAGCGGTGCTGAACCGCGCCCGGCCGGGCTCGGGCGGGCGACCGGGCTGCTCGCGCCCGGGCGGGCGGGCCTAGGCTCTCCGGGTCCGGAACGAGGCACGCGCGTCAGGAGAGACCGCCGAGTGAGCAAGGCCACCGAGCACCCCGCCGGGCCCGGGACGAGCGAGGCCGACGAGCGCGCCGCCGAGGAGGTCGCGCACGAGGACGCCCGCGTGGGGGTGCTGTACGCACGGCTGGACCGGCTGCGCGAGCAGACCGCGCAGCAGCTGGCCGACGTCCGCCGCACCCGCGCCACCGGCACCCACCAGAACCGCTTCGAGCGCGACGCGTTCGCCACCCTCTACGAGGACCGCCTCTCGCAGCTGTGGTCGGTGGAGAACCGGCTGTGCTTCGGGCGCCTGGACCTGCGCGAGGGCACCGAGGACCCGCGCCGCTACGTCGGGCGCCTGGGCCTGGCCGACGAGCGCGGCGAGCAGCTGCTGGTCGACTGGCGCGCCCCGGCCGCCCAGGACTTCTACCAGGCCACCGCCGCCGCGCCCCGCGACGTGGTGCGCCGGCGCCACCTGCTCACCCGCGGCCGGCACGTCACCGCCGTCGACGACGAGGTGCTCGTGGCCGCCGACGGCGAGCGCACCACCGGCGACGCCGCGCTGCTCGCGGCCGTCACCGCCCCGCGCACCGGGCGCATGACCGACATCGTCGCCACCATCCAGGCCGAGCAGGACCGGGTGATCCGCGCCTCCGAGCGCGGCGTGCTCGTCGTGCAGGGCGGCCCCGGCACCGGCAAGACCGCCGTGGCGCTGCACCGCACCGCCTACCTGCTCTACACCCACCGCGACCGCCTGGCCCGCAGCGGCGTGCTGCTGCTGGGGCCCAGCCCGGTGTTCCTGCGCTACGTGGAGCAGGTGCTGCCCGCGCTGGGCGAGACCGGCGTGGTGACGATGACGCTGGCGGAGCTGTTCCCCGGCGTCGTCGCCCGCGGCGCCGACGGCCCGCGCGCGGCGCGCGTGAAGGGCTCGGCGGTCATGGTCGACGTGCTCGAGGCCGCCGTCGCCGCCCGCCAGCGGGTGCCCGACGCGCCGGTGCGCCTGGACCTGGACGGCACCCCGGTGCTGCTGCGCCCCGAGGCCGTGGCCTCCGCGCGCACCCGGGCCCGGCGCAGCCGCAAGCCGCACAACGCCGCCCGCGTGCTGTTCGTGCGCGAGGTGCTCAACGCCCTCGTGCAGCAGCTGGCCCGCGGGCGCGGGGTGGACCTGGCCGAGGAGCGCGACGACCTGCTCACCGAGCTGCGCGAGTCGGTGGACGTGCGCCGCGAGGTCAACCTGTGCTGGATGCCGCTGACGCCGCAGAAGGTGCTCGGGGCGCTGTACCGCAACCCCGAGCTGCTGCGTCGCGCGGCGCCGCAGCTCTCCCGCGCCGACCGCGAGGCCCTGCACCGCGACCGGCCCGAGGCGTGGAGCGAGGCGGACGTGCCGCTGCTGGACGAGCTGGCCGAGCTGCTCGGGCCGCTGGAGGAGCGCGGCTCCTCCGAGGCCGTGCGCAGCGCCGACCGCGAGGAGCAGCTCGCCTACGCCCGCAAGGTGCTGGAGGACTTCGAGGCCTCCGGCGTGGGCAACCCGCTGGTGACCCCGGAGCTGCTGGCCGACCGGTTCGCCGTCGACGGCCCCAGCGGCACGGTGGCCGAGCGCGCCGCCGCCGACCGCACGTGGGCCTACGGGCACGTCGTCGTCGACGAGGCGCAGGAGCTCTCGCCGATGGCGTGGCGGCTGGTGGAGCGGCGCTGCCCGGCGCGCTCGATGACCCTCGTGGGCGACGTGGCGCAGACCTCCAACCCCGCCGGCGCGCGCAGCTGGGCGGAGGCCCTCAAGCCCGTGGTCGACGACCGCTGGCGCCTGGAGGAGCTCACCGTCAACTACCGCACCCCCGCCAGGATCGCCCGCGTGGCCGCCGACGTGCTGCGCGCCGCCGGCATCGAGGCCCGGCCGCCGACGCCGGTGCGCGAGGGCGAGCACGAGCCCTCCGCGGTGCGCCTGGCCGGCCCCGGCGACGCCGCGGGCGTGGTGGCCGCCGTGCGCGGGGTCGTGGACGGCCTCGACGAGGGGCGCGTGGCGGTGATCACCGCGCACGAGCAGGGCCCGCTGGGCTCGGACGCGCTGCGCGCGGCGGTCGCCGCCGACCTGCCGCCGGGGTCGGTGGCCGCCTCCCCCGACGACCTGGACGCCGAGGTGAGCGTGCTGGACGTGCACCGCGCCAAGGGCCTGGAGTTCGACGTCGTGGTGCTCGTCGAGCCCGCGGAGGTGCTGCGCCGCCCGCGCGGCGCGAACGACCTGTACGTGGCGCTGACCCGCGCCACGCAGCGGCTGCTGGTCCTGCACGCCGGGGACCTGCCGGCCTCGATGGGCGCGGTGGTGCCGGCCCCGCGGGGCTGAGCGCGGGGGCCCGCGCGGGAACCCCCCGGGGGCTCCCGAGGGGACTCCCGCGGGGGCTCCCGCGGTGTCGGTGCCCCGTGCTTGTCTGGGCGGCGTGACGATCCCCGCCCCCGCCTCCCCCGACCGCGCGGCCGGCACCACCGTCGCGCCCGGCCCCGCCGCGGACCTCGAGCCGCGGCTGGCCGCCCACCGCCGCGAGCTGACCGGCTACTGCTACCGGATGCTCGGCTCCGCCTTCGACGCCGAGGACGCCGTGCAGGAGACGATGCTGCGGGCGTGGCGGGGCGCCGCCGGCTTCGAGGGCCGCTCCTCGCTGCGCTCGTGGCTGTACCGCATCGCCACCAACGTGTGCCTGACGACGATCGAGACGCGCGGGCGCCGCGCGCGCCCGGTGGACCTGTCCGCCGCCGCGTGGGAGCCGGTGGAGGCCTCGCTGGCCGCCCGGCGGCCGGAGGACGCCTGGCTGGAGCCGGTGGTCGACGCCCGCGTGCTGCCCGAGGGCGGCGACCCCGCCGACGTCGCCGTGGCGCGCGAGTCGATCCGGCTGGCGTTCGTCGCGGCCCTGCAGCACCTGCCGCCGCGCCAGCGGGCCGTGCTCATCCTGCGCGACGTGCTGCGCTGGCGCGCCGAGGAGGTCGCCGGGCTGCTGGGGACGACCACGGTCTCGGTCAACAGCGCCCTGCAGCGCGCCCGCGCCACGCTCTCCGCGCGGCCCGACGCCGACCTCGACACGGCCACCGGCGCGCGCGGCGACGGCCTGGACGACGAGCACCGCGACCTGCTGGAGCGCTACGTGCACGCCTTCGAGTCCTACGACATGGACGCCTTCGTCGCCCTGCTCGCCGAGGACGTCACCCAGAACATGCCGCCGTTCGAGATGTGGCTGTCCGGGCCGGGCGACGTGGTGCGCTGGATGCTCGGCCCCGGCCGCGGCTGCCGCGGCTCCCGGCTGGTGCCGGTCGCCCTCAACGGCGTGACCGCCTTCGCGCAGTACAAGCCCGGCGGACCCGGCGGGGCGCTGGCGCCCTTCGCGCTGCAGGTCCCGGAGCTGCGCGGCGGGCGCATCGCCCGCCTGACCTCGTTCCTGGACACCCGCCTGTTCGCGCACTTCGGCCTGCCGCCGGCGCTGCCCGCGCGCTGAGGCGGGGCGCGGTGCCCGCGCCTAGACTCCCCCGATGCCCCCGGCCCCCCGCAGCAGCCCGCGCACCCTCGCGGAGGACCTGCGCGCGCGCGACGACGCCGAGCTGCAGGCGCTGTTCACCGCCCGGCCGGACCTGGCCACCCCGCTGCCCACGACCACGACGGCGCTGGCCACGCGCGCCACCACGCGCGCCAGTGTGCAGCGGGCGCTGGACGGCCTGGACGCCCCCGCCCTGCAGGTCGCCGAGGTCCTGGCCGTGCTGCCCGACCCCACCAGCGCCAGCGCCGCCTCCAGGGCGTGGGGGGCGCGCGCGAACGACGTGCTGGCCGGGCTGCGGGTGCGGGCGCTGCTGTGGGGGCCGGACCGCCGCCTGCACCTGGTGCACGCCGCGCGCGACCTGCTCGGCCCGCACCCGGCCGGGCTGGGCCCGCCGCTGGCCGAGGCGCTGGGTCGGCGCTCCCCGCAGCGCCTGGCCGACCTGCTGGAGGACCTGGGGCTGCCGGTCAGCCACGACCCGGAGGTGGCGCTGCCGCGCCTGGCCGCGCACCTGGGCGAGCCCGCCACGGTCGAGGCGCTGCTGGCCGGCGCCCCCGAGGGCGTGCGCGCGCTGCTGGAGCGCCTGACGTGGGGCCCGCCCACCGGGTCGGTGGAGCGCGCCGACCGGCAGGTGCGCGCCGCCGGCGCCACCGGGCCGGTGGACTGGCTGCTCGCGCACGGGCTGCTGGCGGTGTCCGGGCCCGGCACGGTCGTGCTGCCCCGCGAGGTCGGCCTGGCGCTGCGCGGCGGGCGGGTGCACCGCTCCCCCGAGCGCCTGCCGCCGGTGCCGCGGGTGCAGCGCCGCCGCCCCGAGCAGGTGGCCGCCGCGTCGGCGGAGGCGGCGGCCGAGGCGTGCCGGCTGGTGGAGGAGCTGGGGCTGCTGTGGGGCGCGGCGCCCCCGCCGGTGCTGCGCGCCGGCGGGCTGGGCGTGCGCGAGCTGCGGCGCACCGCGGGCGCGCTGGAGGTCGACGACGCCACCGCCGCCCTGGTCGTGGAGGTCGCCCACCTGGCCGGCCTGGTCGCCGACGACGCCGAGGTGGAGCCGCGCTGGCTGCCCACCCCGGCCTTCGACGCCTGGCGCGAGGAGGGCGTGCCGTCCCGCTGGACGGCCCTGGCCCGCCCGTGGCTGGGCTCCACGCGCGTGCCGGCGATGGTGGGCAGCCGCGACGCCAAGGACGCCCCCCGCAACGCGCTGGGCCCGGACCTGGACCGCGGCGCGGCGCTGGCGGTGCGCCGCTCGGTGCTGGCGCAGCTCGCCGCGGCCGGGGAGGGCGGCGCCGTGGGCGCCGAGGACCTGGCGGCCCGGCTGCGCTGGGACGCCCCGCGCCGCGCCGGGCGGCTGCGCGAGGACCTCGTGGGCTGGACGCTGCGCGACGCCGGCTGGCTGGGGGTGCTGGGCGCCGGGGCGCTGGCCCCCGCCGGGCGCGCCCTCCTGGAGGACGACGACGACACCGCGGCGGCGGCCCTGGCCGCGGCGCTGCCCGCGCCGGTCACCGAGGTGCTGCTGCAGGCGGACCTGACGGCGGTGGCGCCCGGCCCGCTGGAGTCGCACCTGGCGCAGCGGCTGGCGTCCCTGGCGCGGGTGGAGAGCCGCGGCGGGGCGACGGTCTACCGCTTCGACCCCACCACGGTGCGCCGCGGGCTGGACGAGGGCTCGACCGCCGACGACGCGCTGCGCTTCCTGGCGGAGGTGTCCTCCACGGGGGTGCCGCAGCCGCTGGAGTACCTCGTGCGCGACGTCGCCCGCCGGCACGGGCGGGTGCGGGTGGGCCGCGCGGGCAGCTACGTGCGCGCCGAGGACCCCGCCCTGCTCGCCGAGCTGCTCTCGGACCGCCGCTGCGCGCGGCTGGGGCTGCGCCCGCTGGCGCCCACGGTGCTGGCCGCGGCCGCCGACCCCGAGGAGGTGCTGGCCGCGCTGCGCGCGGCGGGGGTGGCCCCGGCCGCCGAGGGCCCCGACGGGGAGCTGGTGCTGCGCCGCGCCGCGGTGCTGCGCAGCGGGCCGCGCCAGCCGCCGCGACCGGTGACCGGTGAGCCGCCGCCGCCCTCGCCGGCGCTGCTGTCGGCGGCGGTGCGCTCGGTGCGCGCCGGCGACGAGGACGCCGAGGAGGGCGAGCGCCGCCGCTCCGAGCACGCCGACGCCCCCCGGCTGGCGCACCTGGACCCGGTGACGTCGCTGGTGATGCTGCGGGAGGCGGCCGCCGCCGGCCGGCCGGTGTGGATCGGGTACGCCGACGCCGACGGCACCCCCCGGCGCCACCTGGTGGAGCCGATCGGCGTGGAGGGCGGGCGCGTCACCGCCTTCGACCACGGCGAGCGCGCGGTGCGCACCTTCTCCGTGCAGCGGGTCACCGGCGTGGCCCCGCAGGGGGCGTGAGCGGCGCGGGGGTCGGCTAGCGTCGTCGGCGGACCCCCGCGCGCGCGGCGCGGGACGTCGGAGCCGGAGGGAGCACGGGCGATGAGCGAGTCGGAGCGGGGCGAGGAGCGGCGCTCCTGGTGGGAGAAGCCGGACCCCGACCAGCCCGGCTCGCACGCGGCGACCCCGCCGGCCGACGCGGACGACCCGTACCGCGCGGACGACCCGTACCGCGCGCAGGACCCCCACCGCTCCGAGGACCCGTACCGGTCGCAGGACCCCCACCGCTCCGAGGACCCGTACCGGTCGCAGGACCCGTACGCCTCCCCGGACCCGCACGGCGCGCAGACGCGCGCGGTGCCGCAGCAGGACGCGCCGGCCTCGCCGTGGTCGACGCCGGGCACGCCGGAGGAGTACCCGCCGCTGGCCGGGCGGGGCGGCCGCGAGCGGGACCGGCGCGAGGCGCCGGCGCAGCCGGACCCGTACGGGGCGCCGGACGCCCGCGGCGGGGCCGTCCACGGGCAGGACGGGTACGCCCAGGGCGGGTACGGGCAGGGCGGGTACGGGCAGGGCGGGTACGGGCAGGGCGGGTACGGGCAGGGCGGGTACGGGCAGAGCGAGTACGGGCAGGGCGGGTACGGCCAGCAGCCGTACGGCGCGCAGCAGTACGGGCAGCCGTACAACCAGACGTTCGGCGCGGCGCCCGACCCCTACGGGCAGGCGCCGGTGACCGGGACGGCGCAGGCGGTGCTGTGGACGGCGGTCGGCGGCCTGGTGCTGCTCTTCAGCGGCCTGGGGTGGATCGCCGCGATCGTGTCGCTGGTGCTCACGCCGGGGGCGCGGCGGGAGATCGTGGCCTCGCAGGGCGCCCGGCGCGGCCTGGGGCACCTGCTCGCCGGCAAGATCATCTCGTGGGTGACGATCGGCCTGACGCTGCTGTCGGTGGTGTCGGTCGTGGCGTTCGTGCTGTGGCTGCGGGCCCAGGACCCCGGCGCGTTCGACCCCTACGGCACCGGCCCGGGTGGCCAGAGCGTGTGAGCCCGGCCGGTGTGAGCCCGGTCACGGTGCTCCTGCCGCCGCGCGCCGCGGAAGCACCCGGCGCGCGGCGGGGTTGAACCACCCGTGACCGACGGCCCCCTCATCGTCCAGAGCGACAAGACGCTGCTCCTCGAGGTCGACCACCCGCGCTCGGGGGAGGCCCGCGCGGCGATCGCCCCGTTCGCGGAGCTGGAGCGCGCCCCCGAGCACGTGCACACCTACCGGCTGACGCCGCTGGGCCTGTGGAACGCGCGCGCGGCCGGGCACGACGCCGAGCAGGTCGTCGACACGCTGCTGGAGTTCTCCCGCTACTCGGTGCCGCACTCGCTGCTGGTGGACGTCGCCGAGACGATGGCGCGCTACGGGCGCCTGCAGCTGGTCAAGGACCCCGAGCACGGCCTGGTGCTGCACGCCCTGGACGTGCCCGTGCTGGAGGAGGTCCTGCGCTCCAAGCGCTCCGCCCCGCTGCTGGGGGCGCGCGTCGCGCCGGACACGGTGCTGGTGCACCCCAGCGAGCGCGGCAACCTCAAGCAGGTGCTGCTCAAGCTGGGCTGGCCGGCGGAGGACCTGGCCGGGTACGTGGACGGCGAGGCGCACCCCATCGACCTGGCCCAGGACGGCTGGTCGCTGCGCCCGTACCAGGCCGAGGCCGTGGAGGGCTTCTGGCACGGCGGCTCCGGCGTGGTGGTGCTGCCGTGCGGGGCGGGCAAGACGGTCGTGGGCGCCGGGGCGATGGCCCGGGCGCGCGCCACGACGCTGATCCTGGTGACCAACACCGTCTCGGCGCGGCAGTGGCGCGACGAGCTCATCAAGCGCACCTCGCTGACCGAGGACGAGATCGGCGAGTACTCCGGGGCGCGCAAGGAGATCCGCCCGGTGACGATCGCGACCTACCAGGTGGTGACCACCAAGCGGAAGGGCGTCTACCCGCACCTGGAGCTGTTCGACGCGCGCGACTGGGGCCTGATCGTCTACGACGAGGTGCACCTGCTGCCGGCGCCGATCTTCCGGATGACCGCGGACCTGCAGGCGCGCCGCCGGCTGGGCCTGACGGCGACGCTGGTGCGCGAGGACGGCCGCGAGGGCGACGTGTTCTCCCTCATCGGCCCCAAGCGCTACGACGCGCCGTGGAAGGACATCGAGGCGCAGGGGTACATCGCGCCGGCGGACTGCGTCGAGGTGCGCGTGACGCTGCCGGAGGGCGAGCGCCTGGCGTACGCGACGGCCGAGGACGACGAGCGCTACCGGCTGTGCGCGACCTCGCCGGAGAAGTCGCGGGTGGTGGAGCGGCTCGTGGCCCAGCACGCCGGCGAGCCGACGCTGGTCATCGGGCAGTACATCGACCAGCTCGACGACCTGGCCCGCCGCCTGGACGCGCCGGTCATCAAGGGCGACACGACGGTCAAGGAGCGCCAGCGGCTGTTCGAGGCGTTCCGCCAGGGCGAGATCACCACGCTGGTGGTGAGCAAGGTGGCGAACTTCTCCATCGACCTGCCCGAGGCGAAGGTCGCCATCCAGGTGTCGGGCTCGTTCGGCTCGCGCCAGGAGGAGGCCCAGCGCCTGGGCCGGGTCCTGCGCCCCAAGGGCGACCACGGCTCGGCGCGCTTCTACACGGTGGTCTCGCGCGACACGAAGGACCAGGACTTCGCCGCGCACCGCCAGCGCTTCCTCGCCGAGCAGGGGTACGCCTACCGGATCGTGGACGCCGACGACATCGACGGCGGCGTCCCGGACGTCGACGGGGTGCTGCCCGGCAGCTGAGGCGGCGCGCCCGCCGGCGGCCGCCGGGACCCGGGAGGGCCCCGGCCGCCGCCCTCAGCGGGCGCTCAGGCGCGCCAGCTGCGCCTCGGTGGCGGGCACGGCCCGCCCCCGCTGGCTCATCGCCGCCACCAGCAGCTCCGCGGGCGCCGGGCGCACGTCGGCGCGCGCCTCGATCCACCCGCGCAGCCCGTCGGGGCGGTTGGTGATCACGCCGTCCACGCCGGCGTCGGTCAGCGCGCGCCACAGCACCGGCTCGTCGACGGTCCACGGCCACACGGCCAGGCCCGCGGCCTGCAGCTCGGCCACGGCCGCCGGGCGCGCCACCAGCGAGGCCACCCCGGGGTTGCAGGCGATCACGCCGAGGTCGCGGCGCAGGGCGCGGCCCTGCGCGAGGGCGTCCAGGGCCGGCGCCTCCAGCAGCGCCGCGCGGCGCACCTCGGGGGCGACCTCCTGCACGCGCGCCAGCGTGCTCGCCTCGAAGCTCTGCAGCACCACCTGCTCGACGGCGCCGGCGCGGCGCACCTCGGCCACCGCCGCGGCGACCTGGTCGTGCTGCCAGCGCCCCTTGAGCTCCAGCAGGAGCTGGGCGCCGGGGTGCTCGCCGAGCAGGTCCAGCAGGTCCGCCAGCAGCGGCACGCGCTGGCCGGAGTACGCCGGGGAGAACCACGACCCCGCGTCCAGGCGGGTCAGCTCCTCGGCGCCCAGGTCGGCGACCAGGCCGCGGCCGGCGGTGGTGGCGTCCACCGCCTCGTCGTGGATGAGGACGGCGGAGCCGTCGGCGGCGGGGTGCACGTCGGTCTCGACCATGTCGGCGCCGCAGCGCAGAGCGGCCTCGAACGCGGCGAGGGTGTTCTCGGGCGCCACCGAGGAGTAACCCCGGTGCGCGATGACGAGGGGCGGTGCGAGCGGGTGTGCGCTGACCACGCCACCACGTTCGCCCGCGGACGCGTCCGGCGGGTGGCCCCCGGGCGGACGCCGCGTGACGAGTGTTCGACCGCTGTTGTCCACCACCGGGTTCTCCGCCCCTGCTCGCCGGTCGCCGGGCCTCGCCCCGGCGCGTGCTCGGGGACTGCTTCGGCACGCCGGCGGCTCCCCTGGAGCCCCCTCCCGCGTCACCCGGGCCCACCGGCGCGCCCGCCGGTGCCCCCGGGCGCGCCGCCGCGGTCGCCCCGGCGGGGTCCGCGGCGCGCCCGGGGGCCGGCTCCCCGCTCGCGCCGGGGCGGGGGCCGAGCGCGTCAGGCCGCGTCGAGCCCCCGGCGGCGCAGCAGCGGCTCGATCCGCGCGTCGCGGCCGCGGAACTCGCGGTAGGCCTGCATCGGGTCCACGCTGCCGCCGCGCGAGAGCAGGGTCCGGCGGAACCGGTCGCCGTTCTCGCGGCGCAGCCCGCCGTTCTCGTGGAACCACTCGACGGTGTCGGCGTCGAGCACCTCGCTCCACACGTACGAGTAGTACCCGGCGGAGTAGCCGCCGCCGAAGACGTGGTGGAAGTAGGTGCTGCGGTAGCGCGGCGGGACGGCCTCCAGGGCCACGCCGGCCTCCCGCAGCGCCTGCTCCTCGAAGCGCTCGACGTCCTCGGGGGCGGCGCCGTCGAGGGCGCCGGCGGGCAGGCGGTGCCAGGCCATGTCGAGCAGGGCGGCGGCGAGGTACTCCAGGGTGGCGGCGCCCTGGCCGTGGGCGCGGGCGGCGCGCAGGCCCTCGACGGCGCCGGCGGGCAGGGCCTCGCCGGTGACGTGGTGGCGGGCGTAGCGGGCCAGGACGTCGGGCTCGAAGCCCCAGAACTCGTTGACCTGGGAGGGGAACTCGACGAAGTCGCGGGGCACGCTGGTGCCGGAGAAGCGGGGGTAGCGCACGTCGGAGAGCAGCCCGTGCAGGGTGTGGCCGAACTCGTGGAAGAGGGTCTCGACCTCGTCGACGGTCAGCAGGGTGGGCTCGCCGGGGGCGGGCCGGGCGACGTTGAGGCAGTTGACGACGACGGGGGCGGTGCCCAGGAGGCGGGACTGGTCGCTGAAGGAGCTCATCCAGGCCCCGCCGCGCTTGGTCTCGCGCGCGTAGGGGTCGAAGAGGTAGAGCCCGGCGATCCCGTCGGGCCCGGCGACCTCGAAGACCCGCACGCCCGGGGAGTAGGCGGGCAGGTCGGTGCGCTCGGTGAAGCCGAGCCCGTACAGCGCGGAGGCGGTGGCGAAGACGCCCTCGACCAGGACGCGCTCGAGCTCGAACCAGGGGCGCAGGGCGTCGACGTCCAGGGCGAGGCGCTCGCGGCGCAGGCGGGCGGAGCAGTGGGCCCAGTCCCAGGCGCGCAGGGGCGCCTGCTCGCCGTCGGCGAGCAGGACCGCGGTGAGCTCCTCCTGCTCGGCGCGGGCGTTGGCCAGGGCGGCGGGGGCCAGGCGGCGCAGCATGCCCACGGCGGCCTCGACGTCGCCGGCGGTCTCGTCGGCCACCACCCAGGAGGCGTGGTCGGCGAAGCCGAGCAGCCGGGCGCGCTCGGCGCGCAGGGCGGCGATGCGCTGCAGCAGCGCGCGGGTGTCGTGCTCGCCGCCGCGGCCGCCGCGGGAGACGGAGGCGCGGTGCACGCGCTCGCGCGAGGCGCGCCGGCGCAGGACCTCCAGGACGGGCTGGCCGGTGGGCAGCACGAGGGCGAGGAGGTAGCCGTCCTCGCCGCGGGCGCGCGCGGCCTGCTCGGCGCGGGCGAGGTCGGCGGGCGGCAGGCCCTCCAGCTCGGCGGCGTCGGTGAAGAGGACGGCGAGGTCGTTGGTGTCGGCGAGCAGCTCCACGTCGAAGCGGGTGGTCAGGGAGCTGAGCTCGGCGTTGAGCTCGCGCAGCCGGGCGGCGCCGGCCTCGTCGAGCAGGGCGCCGGAGCGGGCGGCGTCGTCGTGCAGCTTGCCGAGCAGGCGGCGCGCCTCGTCGTCCAGGTCGGCCGGGGGGTCCTCGTGCAGCTCGCGCACGCGCTGCACGACGCGCGGGTCGAGGCGGACCGCGTCGTGGTGGGCGGCCAGGCGGGGGGCGAACTCGGCCTGCACGGCGCGCAGGGCGTCGTCGGCGTCGGTGCCCGCCAGGTTCCAGAAGACGGCCTCGGCGCGGGCCAGGAGCCGGCCGGAGGACTCCAGGGCGTCGAGGAACGCGGCGGCGGGCAGGTCCGCGGCGAGCAGGGCGTCGAGCTCGGCGAGGTGGGCGGCGGTGCCGGCCTCGAAGGCGGGCGCGAAGTGCTCGGTGCGGACGCGGTCGAACGGCGGCAGCCCGAACGGCAGGTCGCTGGGGGCGGCGAAGGGGTTGTCCTCGGGCAGGTCGGCGGGTCGCTCGTCCGGAGCAGTGGGCGTCATGCGGTGATCCTGCCGCAACCCCCGGTACAGCACCGACGAAGGTGAGGCTATCCGTGCTCGCGAGCGGACATCGACCGTTCACCCGGGCGACACCCGCTGGTGGCCCCAGGTGCGGCACAGCCTCCATACCGTCCGTCGCGCACGACCGCCACCCGGCCGGTCGACGGCCGGGCGTCCGACCCCGGCCCCTGCGACGCCCCCGCCCGAGGAGAACCCCCGTGACGACGGACGCCTGCCGCCCGACGCTGCAGCTGCTGCCCTACGCCCCCGCCGGCCGGCGCAGCCCCATGACCTGCCACTACCGCTGCGCCTCCGCGTGCGCCCAGCCGGTGCCCAACGGCACCGACAACGCCTACTTCGGCGACCTGGTGCGCGCGGCGGTCTCCCGCCGCGGCGTCCTCGCCGGCCTGGTCGGCCTCGGCGTGGCCGGCGCCGCGGTGGCGCAGGCGCAGCCGGCCAGCGCGTTCGGCGGCGGTGACCGCAGGCTGCTGGCGGCCCCGTTCGACCCGGGCCACCAGATCGAGTTCTCCCCCATCGCCCCGGTGCCGGGCGAGGCCGACTCCTTCGACGTGCCCGACGGCTTCACCTGGAGCGCCGTGATCTCCTGGGGCGACCCGATCCTGCCGGGCGCGCCGGACTTCGACATCGACGCGCAGACCCCCGAGGCGCAGGCCGGGCAGTTCGGCTACAACAACGACTACACCGACGTGCTGCCCCTGGGCGACGACCCCGACCGCGCGGTCCTGGTGTGCAACAACGAGTACACCAACGAGGAGATCATGTTCCGCGGCTACGCGGAGCAGGACGGCCCGACCGACGAGCAGCTGCGCATCGCGATGGCCGCGCACGGCATGTCGATCGTGGAGCTGCGCCGCGCCTCGGCGTCCTCGCCGTGGGCGTACGTGCGCGGCAGCGAGTTCAACCGCCGCATCACCGCGCAGACCCCGATGGAGTTCACCGGCCCGGCGGCCGGCTCGCGCCTGCTGCGCACCAGCGCCGACAAGAAGGGCCGCACCCCGGTCGGCACCTTCAACAACTGCGCCGGCGGCACCACGCCGTGGGGCACGGTGCTGTCGGGCGAGGAGAACGTCAACGGCTACTTCCGCGCCCCGGCCACGGCGACCGACGCGGCCTACAAGCGCTACGGCATCGCCGGCGAGGGCCGCGGCTGGGACCGCGTCGACCCGCGCTTCGACACCGCCCGCGAGCCCAACGAGCCCAACCGCCACGGCTGGATCGTCGAGGTCGACCCGTACGACCCGGAGTCCACCCCGCGCAAGCACACCGCGCTGGGCCGCCTGAAGCACGAGGGCGCCACCATCTCGCTGGCCGCCGACGGCCGCGCCGTGGCGTACATGGGCGACGACGAGCGCTTCGACTACGTCTACAAGTTCGTCTCCAAGCGCAAGTACCGCGAGGGCGACCGCAAGCACAACATGCGGCTGCTGGAGGAGGGCGACCTGTACGTCGCCCGCTTCACCGGCGACGGCACCGCGGACGGCCGCTACGACGGCACCGGCCAGTGGGTCCCGCTGGTCACCGGCGGCGTCTCGCGCGTGCCCGGCTTCTCCGTGGAGCGCGTCCTCGTGCACACCCGCCTGGCCGCCGACGCGGTGGGCGCCACGAAGATGGACCGCCCCGAGGACGTGCAGCGCAACCCGGTCAACGGCCGCGTCTACGTCGCCTGCACCAACAACACCAACCGCGGCACCGAGGGCCGCGCCGGCGTCGACGAGGCGAACCCGCGCGCGAAGAACAAGGACGGGCACGTCGTCGAGATCACCGAGGACCGCGACGACGCCGCGGCGACGCGGTTCCGCTGGAACCTCGTCCTGGTCTGCGGCGACCCGGCCGACGAGAGCACGTACTTCGGCGACGTGGACCGCTCGCTGGTCTCGCCGATCTCCTGCCCGGACAACCTGGCGTTCGACAGCGTCGGGAACCTGTGGATCTCCACCGACGGCAACACCCTGGGCAGCAACGACGGCCTGTACGAGGTGACCGTCGACGGCCCGAACCGCGGCCTGGTGCGGCAGTTCCTCTCCGTGCCGACCGGCGCGGAGACCTGCGGCCCGGTGATCCACCCGGACGGCAGCGTGTTCGTCGCCGTGCAGCACCCCGGCGAGCTCGACGGCGCCAGCGTCGACGCGCCGGTGTCGTTCTTCCCCTACGACGGCACCGGCCAGCCGCGCCCGTCGGTCGTGCAGGTGCGCCCGGTCTGACCGGCGCGGGCACCCGCCCCGGGGGCGGCCGGTGGAGCCTCGGCTCCACCGGCC
>NZ_JBJLSG010000042.1:0-34342 GCF_050871925.1 Kineococcus gurbantunggutensis | reverse complement strand
CGTTTGGCGTCGTGCCGACGACCACCCCCCGCCCCCCCCGGCGGGCGGGCGGGCCGGGGGCCGCGCCGCGCGCCCGCGGCCGGCACGCCAGCCACGCGCACGGCACGGCGCTGCGGGTCCTGCGCGCGGTGGCGGTCGCGGCCGTCGCGCTCGCCCTGGTCGCCACCGCCGGCGGGGTGTACGCCTACCAGCGGCTGCAGGGCAACATCACCGCGCGCGACGTCTCCGGGCTGCTGGGCGACCGCCCCGACCGCACCGCCGGCCCCGGCGAGACCGCGCCGGTCAACGTCCTCGTCATGGGCAGCGACACCCGGGCGCTGGCCGACGGCACCGGCGACGCCTACGGCGGCGAGGCCGCCGACCCCGGCGCCCGCTCGGACACCACCGTCCTGGTGCACCTGGCCGGCGACCGGCGCAGCGCCACCCTGGTGAGCATCCCGCGCGACTCCATGGTGCAGATCCCCGAGTGCACCTCCACGGTCACCGGGCAGCCGGTGCCCGCCGCGCTGGGGATGTTCAACTCCGCGTTCTCCGAGGGCGGGCCCGCCTGCACCATCGAGACCGTCGAGGCCCTCACCGGCGTGTACGTCGACCACTACGCCGTCGTGGACTTCAGCGGCTTCCGCTCCATGGTCGACGCCATCGGCGGGGTGACGATCTGCACCCCGCAGGAGATCGAGGACAGGAAGGCCAACCTGTACCTGACCGCCGGCACCCACGAGGACGTGGACGGCGAGACGGCCCTGGCCTACGCCCGCGTGCGCTACATCGGCGACGGCTCGGACATCTCCCGCATCGGCCGCCAGCAGGCGCTGATGTCCTCGATGGTGCAGAAGGTGCTCAGCTCCGAGACGCTGCTGCGCCCGGACCGCCTGTACGGCTTCCTCAACGCGGCCACGAGGTCGGTGACCACCGACCCCGGCCTGGCCGACCTGGGCCAGCTCGCCGACCTGGCGCAGAGCCTGCAGCGGATGCCCGCCGGCGGCGTGCGCTTCGTCACCGTGCCCACCGAGCCCTACCCGCGCAACGAGGCCCGCGTGCAGTGGACGGCCGCGGCGGACGAGCTGTGGCGCCAGGTGCGCGAGGACGAGGCCGGCGCCCCGCCCGCCCCCGCCCCCACCGCCGCCCCGGACCCCTCCACCACCTCCCAGCTCGTCGTGGCGCCGGGGGACGTGGCGGTGCGGGTGCTCAACGTCGGCGCCCCCGCCGGCACCGCCGCCGCCGTGGCGGACGCGCTGGCCGGGGTGGGCTTCGCCCCGGCCGGCACCGGCGACGGCCCGGCCACCGACCCCTCGGTGCCGGTGCTGGTGCGCTACGGCACCGACCGCGCCGACAGCGCGAACACCGTCGCGGCGGCCTTCGGCGGGGCCCCCACCCGCCTGGACCCCTCGGTGGGCCGCGGCGTGGTCGTGGAGGTCTCCTCCGCGGCGTACTCGGTGAGCGACGTGCGCCCCCGCGTCACCGGTGCGGCCCCCGCGCCCGCCGCCCCGGCGCCGAGCCCGTCCCTCACCGCCCGCGTGGCCACCGACGACATCTGCGCCTGAGCGGCGCCGCCCCCCGCCGCCCCGGGTGGCAGGGTGGTGCCGTGCGCGAGATCGAGGCCGGCGCCCCCTGCCCGTGCGGGTGGGGCGAGCCGTACGCCGCCTGCTGCGGCCGGTACCACGCGGGCGAGCCCGCCCCCACCGCCGAGGCGCTGATGCGCTCGCGCTACACCGCCTTCGTGCGCGAGGACGCGCAGCACCTGCTGCGCACCTGGGACGCCGCCGACCGCCCCGACGCGCTCGACCTGAGCGGCACCGGCGGGCGGTGGCGGCGCCTGCTCGTGCTGGCCACCACCGGCGGCGGCCCCTTCGACGACACCGGCACCGTGGAGTTCGAGGCGCACGCGCGCGAGGGGGGCCGGCGCGACGTGCAGCACGAGGTGTCGGCCTTCCGCCGCGAGGGCGGGCGGTGGCTGTACGCGGGACCCGCGCGGGGCGTGTCGCGGGGTTGACCTCGCTGACGGTGGGTAAGAGCGTGGAACAGGATCGTCGATCTCGCCGAGGAGGACACGTCCGTGAAGCTGGACTGGCTCAAGCCCGTCGCCACCGATCCCGGCCCGCACGTGAGCGTCTACGTCGACGTCTCGCGCACCCGGGAGAAGGGCGCGCACGAGATGGAGGTGCGCTGGAAGGACGCCCGCGAGGCCCTCGCCGGGCAGGGCGCCCCCGAGCCGGCCCTGCAGGCCCTGGACGACGTCGCCACCACCCCCGCGGAGGTCGGCGGGCCCGTCGGCCGGGCCCTCATCGCCTCCACGGGCGGCATCGAGATCGACGTGCTGCTGCCGGACCCGCCCGCGCAGGACGAGGCCGTCACCGGCCCCGTGGCGCACCTGATGCCGCTGGTGCGCTCCCTGGCCGACGACGTGCGCTACGTCATGGTGGAGCTGGACCGCGCCGGCGCCGACATCACCGTCACCAGCTCCGACGCCCCCCGCGGCAGCGAGGAGGTGCGCGAGGTCACCGCCGGGCACGACCTGCTGCACAAGATCCCCGGCGGCGGCTGGGCGCACCTGCGCTACCAGCACGCCGTGCAGGACTCCTGGGACCACAACGCCGCCGCCGTGGCCGAGGAGCTGCACGCCATCGTGCGCGACCAGCACCCGGAGGTGGTGCTGCTCACCGGTGACGTCAAGGCCTCCGCCGCGCTGCGCGGCAAGGCCGCCAAGCAGGTGCTGGAGCTGCTCGTGGACGTGCCCGGCGGCAGCCGGCACCCCGGGGTGCACGAGGAGTCCTTCAACGCCGCCGTCGCCGAGGCCCTGGAGCAGGTGCGCCGGCGCCGCCGCGACGCCGTCGTCGACGAGTTCGAGCAGGAGGCCGGCCGCGGCGGCCGCGCCGTCAAGGGCCTGGCGCCCGTGGTGGACGCGCTGCGCCGCGGGCAGGTGCGCACCGTCCTGCTGCGCGACGACCCCGACCCGGGCGGGGAGTCCGAGATGCTGTGGGTGGGCGCCACCGCGCTGGAGATCGGCACCACCGCCGAGGAGGTGCGCGCCCTCGGCGGCGACGGCGAGCCGTTCCGGGTGCGGGCCGACGCCGCGATCGTGCGCGCGCTGGCGGCCTCCGACGCGGAGATCGAGCTCGTCGCCGAGCGCCCGGACCTGGTCCAGGGCATCGGCGCGGTGCTGCGCTACGCGGACGCCTCCACCCCGGCCTGAGCCGGCTGCGCGCCACCCGCCCCGGCCCCCGGTCCGCCGGGGGCCGGGGCGCGGGGGCGCGGGGGCGACGATCGGGCGATGCGGGCCCGGCGGGCCGGGCGGCAGGGTCGGGACGTGGCTGAACGCCCAGGACACCCCGGACGCCCCTCCGCCCCCGCCCGCCGCGACGGCGGGCTGCTGGTCCTGGGGGTGCTCGTCCTGCTCGCCGGGACCGCGCTGCACGCCCTGGCGACGTGGTCGCGCCCCGACGGGGCGGACCCGCTGGGCGTCCCGGCGGTGCTGCGGCAGTGGTGGTGGCTGCTGCGCTGGGTGGCGTGGGGCGGTGTCGTCGGCGGCGTGTGGCTGACCGTGCGCGGCTGGAGCGGCCGCTCCGCCCGCGGGGACGACCCGGGCGCCTGACCCGCGGGGTCCGACCGCGACCCCCCTGGTCCGGCGGCGGCGCGCCGGGTCCAGCGGCGGCGCGCCGGTTCCGGGTGGCGCCGCGCGGGGTGGTCGTGCTCCACTGGTGGTGGCGGCCCGGGGGGCTTCGAGTGTTGGGGAAGAACGCCCGCGGACCCCCCGGGTCGCCGCCTCTCAGCTCGCCGGTGTCACTGCCCGGTCGGCGTCACCCCGAACATCAGCGTGCGGCGCTCCACGTCGTAGTGGACGTCCTTGGTGTTCACCAGCAGGTCCTGCAGGGCGTCGGCGTCCTCGGGGGAGATGGTGAGGACCTCCTCCCACGCGCCCTGGTCGAGGACGAGCTGCAGCGTGTAGGCGCCGCTCTGACCGGGCTCGCCGGCCACCCAGGAGAACTGGTAGTGCGTGAGCTGGCGGACCTTGATGGTGTTGTCGTTGACGGGCTGCGGCAGCTGGGTCACGTCTCGTCCCTCCGGTGGGGCGTCGGGGTTCCGCGGCGCGGACGGCGCCGCACTCGTGCGCTACCCGCCCCGCCGCCCGCGAAACCCCCGCCGGGCCCCTCAGCGCGGGCGGGCCGGTCCCGCCGCGCCCGGCCCGCCGGTCCGCTGCTCGCGCTCCTCCGCGGCGATCCGCTCGGCGAGCTCGTCGACGTCGAGCAGCGAGGCGTCCACCTGCCCGGTGCGGTACGCGGCCCGGCCCACCATGTGCGCGGCGACCGGCACCGTCAGCAGCTGGAACACCCCGATCGCCACGAGGGTGGCGACGTCGGTGCCGTTGCGCAGCTGCAGCCCGGCGGCCACCAGCGACAGCAGCACGCCGAGGACCTGCGGCTTGGCGGTGGTGTGCATGCGGGCCAGCACGTCCGACAGCCGCAGCAGCCCGATCGCCGCCAGCAGCGTCAGCGCGCAGCCGGCGAGCAGGCAGGCGGCGGAGACGACGTCCGCGACCGCGTCCCAGTCCACGGCGCTCACCGGTCCTCCCCCTCCTCGCGGGCGGCGTACCGGGCCACGGCCACCGACCCGACGAAGCCGACGAGGGCGAGCACGACGATGACCGGCAGCGTGGTGGCGCGCCGGTTGGCGGCGGCCTCCACGCACAGGGCGATGACGACGGCGGCGACCAGCACGTCCAGGGCCACCACCCGGTCCAGCATCGTGGGGCCCTTGGCGGCGCGCACCAGCGCGAGCAGGGCGGCCACCCCCAGCAGCCCCGCGCAGACCGCGACGACGACGCTCACGAATCCCCCCTCGAACCCCTCGGAACCCCGGGACCGCCCGGTCGCGGCGCGGCGGGCGCGCCCGCGTCGCGGGTGGTGGCGCTGCCGTCGGCGCGGCAGCGCTCCTCGTACTCGGCCAGCGCCCGCGGCGCGGCCAGGGTGCGCACCAGGCGCTGCTCCAGCAGCAGCGTCCTGCGGCGCACCCGCTCGCGGCCGGCGGCGGTGTGCACCCCCAGCGCGTGCAGGTACAGGAAACCCTCCCCGTGCGCGGAGGGGGCCCCGACCTCGACCACGACGCTGCCGGGCACCAGCGAGGTCAGCTCCGCCGTCAGCGTCACGAACAGGTCCGAACCGCTGTGCAGGGGCACCCCCACCACGGAGTTGCGCGGCTGGCGGCCCGGGCGCACCGCCAGCCACGCCACCTGCGCGCTGGCCACGACGAGGTCGACGGCGAAGCGGGCCAGCAGCGCCAGCAGGCGCAGCGGGCGCAGCCGCACCCCGAACCGCACGCGCGGCAGCGGCAGCACGAGCACCACGAGCAGCGCCACCGCCAGGCCGGACAGCACGTTGGCCCACGACACGTCGCCCCACAGCAGCAGCCACAGCACCACCAGCCAGGCGAGCACGGGCGGGCTGATCCGCTCGCGCAGCGGCGGGCGGGGGGCGACGGTGCCCGCGGGGGCGGCCGGGCTCACGGCTGCACCTGCGGGACGCGGTCGTGCAGGACGGTGGAGGTGTACGGGGTGCGCTCGCGCAGGTCGCGGGCGGCGCGGTCGCTGATCCCGAACAGCGGACCGGCGACCGCGGTGATCGCCACGCCCACCGCCACCAGGGCCGCGGTGGGGGCGAGCATGCCGGCGGGCGTGCGCGCCGCGGCGGGCGCGGCCAGCGCGACCGCCCCGGCGGCGGGCGCGCCGCCGGGCTCCTGCTCCCGCTCCTGCTCCTGCTGCGCGGGGGGTTCCTGCCAGAAGGCCCGGTTCCACACCTTGGCCACCGCGTACAGCGTCAGCAGGCTGGTGACCACGCTGCCGGCCACCAGGACCAGGGCGGTGGCCGAGCCGTCGTCCACGCCGGCCTGCAGCAGGGCCAGCTTGCCGAGGAACCCGGAGAACGGCGGGATGCCCGCGAGGTTCACCGCCGGCACGAAGAACAGCACCGCCAGCAGCGGCGCGCGCCGCGCCAGCGCCCCCAGCCGGTCCAGCGCGGTGGTGCCGGCGCGGCGCTCCACCAGGCCGGTGACCAGGAACAGGGTGGTCTGCACGGTGATGTGGTGCGCGACGTAGAACACCGCGCCCGACAGCCCCGCGGCGCTGCCCAGGGCCACGCCGAACACCATGTACCCGATGTGGCTGACGAGCGTGAAGGACAGCAGGCGCTTGACGTCGCTCTGCGCCACGGCGCCGAGGATGCCCACGACCATCGTCGCCAGCGCCGCCCACAGCAGCAGCCGGTCCGCCTCGCCGCCGGGGAACAGCAGCGTCTCGGTGCGGATGATCGCGTACACGCCGACCTTCGTCAGCAGGCCCGCGAACACCGCGGTGACCGGCGCGGGCGCGGTGGGGTAGGAGTCCGGCAGCCAGGCCGACAGCGGGAACACCGCCGCCTTGATGCCGAACCCCACGAGCAGCAGCAGGTGCAGCACCAGGCGCACGCCGGGGTCCACGTCCTGCAGCCGGTTCGACAGCTCCGCCATGTTCACGGTGCCGGTGGCGGCGTACACCAGCGCCAGCGCGGTGAGGAACACCAGCGAGGACAGCAGGCTGACGAGCACGTACGTGGTGCCCGCGCGCACCCGCGCCTTCGTGCCGCCCAGCGTCAGCAGGATGTAGCTGGCGGCCAGCAGCACCTCGAAACCCACGTAGAGGTTGAACAGGTCCCCGGACAGGAACGCGTTGGACACGCCGGCGGAGAGCACCAGGTAGGTGGGGTGGTAGATCGAGACCGGCGTGCCCTCCTCGCCGTCGGCGACGCCCTGCGCGAGGGAGTACACCAGCACGGCGAGGGTGACCAGGGCGCTGACGACGAGCATCAGCGCGGAGAGCCGGTCGGCCACCAGGGGGATCCCCAGGCGCGCCGGCCAGCCGCCGACGTCCACGGAGTACACCCCGGCGCCGGCGTCGGTCAGCAGCAGCAGCGCGACCGCGTCGACGAGGACGACCGTGAGCACGCAGACGCTGATGACGCGCTGGGCGGTGGGCCGGCGCGCCAGCGCCAGCGTCGCGCCGGCGCCGAACAGCGGCAGCAGCACCGGCAGCGGCAGCAGCACCCGCACCAGCTCGGCGGTGCCGGTCAGGCCCTCAGTCATCGCGGCCCACCGCCTCGGAGTCGTCGGGGCGCAGCGCGTCCGCCAGCGGCGGCGCGTCGGGGTCGCCGTGCACGCTGGCCGGGCGGTGCCCGGAGCGGCGCGGGTCCCGGCGCGGTCCGTCCCCGTCGTCGCCGGAGCGGCCGCCGACGAGCCCGCCGGGCCCGGTGCCGTCGTCGCGGGTGTCGTCGCGGGTGTCGTCCCGGGTGTCGTCGTCGTAGCTGGCGGAGGCCTCGTCCAGCTCGGCGCGGCGCACGATGCGGCGGTCCTCGACGTCGTCCTGCACCTCGTCGTGCCCGTTGAGCTGCCAGCTGCGGTAGCTCAGCGCCAGCACGAACGCGGACATGCCGAAGGTGATGACGATGGCGGTGAGCACCATCGCCTGCGGCAGCGGGTCGCTCATCCCCGCCGGGTCGCCGGCGCCGACGATCGGCGGGGTGCCGGCGCGGCCGCCGGCGACGAGGAACAGCAGGTTCACGCCGTTGCCGAGCAGCACGACGCCCACGAGGACCCGGCTGAGGGTGCGCTCCAGCAGCAGCGCCACCCCGCAGGCCACCAGGACGCCGGAGACGACGACGAGCGTGAGGTTCGGGGCGATGGTCGCGTTCAGGTCACCGGTCACCGGATCGGCACCTCCAGGGCGTCGCGGGAGCGTTCGGGGTCCTCGTGGCCGTCGGGGGCGTCGTGGGCGGACTCGTCGGGCTCGTCCTCGTCCTCGACCTGCCGGTCGACCTCGGCGCCCAGGCTGCGGATGACGTCGACGACCAGGCCGACGACGAGCAGGTACACCCCGACGTCGAAGAACAGCGAGGTCACCAGGTGCACCGTGCCCAGCACCGGCACGTGCAGGTCCACCACGGCGCTCTGCAGGACGTCGCCGCCGGCGAGCACCGCCACCAGGCCGGTGCCGGCGGAGAGGAACAGCCCCGTGCCCAGCAGCCAGCCGGCGCTGATCGGCACGGCGGCGTTGAACTCGTAGCGCCCGCCGGCCAGGTAGCGCACCAGCAGCGCCAGCCCGGCCACCAGGCCGCCGGCGAACCCGCCGCCGGGGGCGTTGTGCCCGGAGAACACCAGGTAGACGGAGAGCACGACGATCGCGTGGAACGTCAGGCGGGTGACGACCTCGAAGACGACCGAGCGGCGCTCGGGGTCCACCGTGCTCGCCGCGGGCAGCCAGCGCGCGCGCCCGCGGCCGGGGGCCGCGGGGGGCACGGCGCCGGGGTGGGCGCGGTCGATGGCGCCCATGCGGCGGCGGAACACCAGGCTGGCCACGCCGGTGGCGGCCACCAGCAGCACGGAGATCTCGCCCACGGTGTCCCAGGCGCGCACGTCCACGAGGGTGACGTTGACGACGTTCTTCCCGCCGCCGTAGTCGTAGGCCCACTGCGGCAGCTCCACCGACACCGGCACGGCGTCGCGCGCGCCGGCGGCGACCAGCGCGAACGCCGAGGTGCAGGTGCCCACCAGGACGCCGACGGCCACGCGCACCCAGCGCGCCCGCAGCGCCGGGCGGCTGGAGAAGTACGGGGGCAGCCGGCGCAGCGCCAGCACGAACACCACCAGGGTGATGGTCTCCACCAGCGCCTGCGTCAGGGCCAGGTCCGGTGCCCCGTGCAGGACGAACAGCAGGGTCGCGCCGTAGCCGGTGACGCCGGCCAGGACGACCGCGCGCAGCCGGCGCCGGGCCCGCACGGTGAGCACCGCGGCGGCGGCGACGACGACGCCGACGAGGACCTGCGCCCAGCCGTCGGCGAGCAGGACCTCCTCGGGCCAGGGCCGGTGCAGCAGCAGCGCCCCGCCGGGCACGAGCACGACGGTCAGCAGGATCGTGGCCAGGTACACCGGCAGCGAACCGCGCTGGGTGGCGCCGGTGACCTCCACGGCCACGCGGTCCACCGCGCGCACCGCGCGCCGGTAGCCGCGGTCGGCGTCCAGCAGGTCCGGCACGCGCGCCTGCGCCAGCGAGACCCGCTCGCGCAGCGCGAACAGCGCCGCCGCCAGCCCCAGCGTCACCGCGGTCAGCAGCAGCACGGGGGTGAACCCGTGCCACAGCGCCAGGTGCGTCGGCTCCCCGCCCGGGTCGGTGGGCAGGCCCGCGTTCAGCGCCGCCACCGCGCTCGCGGGCACGTCCACCAGCGGCGCCAGCGGGCCCAGCAGCAGCGTGGCGCCGGCCAGCAGCACCGGAGGCACCAGCAGCGCCGCGCCGGGCGCGGGCGCCCCGGTGTCGGGCACGCCGGGCTTGCGGCAGAACGCCCCCCACACGAACCGCGCCGAGTACGCGGCGGTGAGCACCGAGCCGAGGAACAGGCCCACCAGGACCCAGGGGCGGTCGTGCAGGAACGCCTCGTACGCGGCCTCCTTGGCGACGAACCCCAGCGTCACCGGCACGCCCGCCATCGAGGCGGCCGCGATCGTGCCCGCCACCGCCAGCAGCGGCCACCGCCGGCCCAGGCCGGACAGCTCGCGCAGGTCCCGGGTGCCGGTCTGGTGGTCGACCACGCCCACGACGAGGAACAGCGCCGCCTTGAACGTGGCGTGCGCCAGCAGCAGCGCGACCCCGGCCAGCGCCGCGGCGCGGCTGCCGGCGCCGACGAGCACGACGAGGAAACCCAGCTGGCTGACGGTGCCGAACGCCAGCAGCAGCTTCAGGTCGTGCTGGCGCAGCGAGCGGTACCCGCCCAGCAGCATCGTGGCCAGGCCCAGGCCGACGGTGACCGCCTGCCAGGCGGGCAGTCCGGCGTAGGCGGGCGCGAACAGCGCCACCAGGTACACCCCGGCCTTCACCATCGCCGCGGCGTGCAGGTACGCGCTGACGGGGGTGGGCGCGGCCATCGCGGCGGGCAGCCAGAAGTGGAACGGCACCAGCGCGGACTTCGAGACCGCCCCGGCCAGCAGCAGCACGACGGCGACGGTGGCGGCGGTGCCGGTGGGCGGGTCGGCCAGGACGGCCGAGACGCGGTACGTGCCGGCGGACTGCCCGAGCACGACGATCCCCACGAGCATCGCCAGCCCGCCGAGGGTGGTGACCACCAGGGCCTGCGTGGCGGCCCGGCGCGCGGAGCGCCGCGCGGCGTCGTACCCGATGAGCAGGTACGAGAACACCGTCGTCAGCTCCCAGAACACGTAGAGCTGCACGAGGTCGTCGGCCAGGGCCAGGCCGGTCATGGCGCCGGTGAAACCCACCAGCACGGCGGCGAAGCGCGCGGTGCCCGGGTCGCCGCGGTGGAAGTACCCGCCGCAGTACAGCAGCACCAGGGTCCCCACCCCGCCCACGAGCAGGAGCAGGACCCACGAGAGCGGGTCCACGCGGAACGCCAGCTCGGCGCCCAGCGAGGGCACCCACGGCACGACCTGCCGCGGGCCGCGGCCGTCGAGGACGGCGGGCCCCTGCAGGGCGGTCCACGCGGTGGTGGAGGCGGGCGCCAGGGCCAGCACCGCGAAGGCGCGGCGGTCCAGCAGGCGCACCAGCGGGACGGCCAGCACGGCGGCCAGGGCGTGGGCGGACAGCAGCAGAAGCACGGCTCGTCCTCACTGCTCGGGAACGGGTCGTCGCCCCCACCCTAACCGCGGTTTTCGTTTCGTTCGATTCGAAGCGGTTCCGCGCACGCCCCCTCCGGGCGCGGCGGCTACCGTGGGGACGTGTCCTCCTCGTCCGTCGAAGGAACCGTGCACCCCGGGATCGAGGGGCTCGACGACCTCGCCCGGGTGCTCGCCGCCGGGGGCCCGGTGGTGCTGCGCGCCGGGCGCCGCTCGGCCGTCCTGCCGGAGGAGCTGCTCGCGGCGCTGCGCGAGTCCGTCGCGGCGCTGCGGCACGGGGAGGCGGTGACGTACACCGCGCACGAGGCGATGCTCACCACGCAGGAGGCCGCCGAGGTCCTGGGCGTCAGCCGCCCGACCCTGGTGCGGCTGCTGGAGAGCGGGGCGCTGCCCTACACGAAGCTGCGCACCCACCGACGGGTGCGGCTGGAGGACGTCCTGGAGTACGCGCGCCGGCACCACCACGACGGCCCGGGGGTGCCCGCCCCGCGCTGAGCGCGCGGCGGGCGGGGGCTGCGGGGGAGGGGCCCTCAGTCCCCGGTGCCGTACGCGGCGGCGAAGTCGTCGGCCGCGCGCAGCACCGCGGCGGCCACCCACGGCCGCGCACCGGCGGCGACCAGGGCGGCCACGACCGCCGCGTCGTCCGCACCCGCGGCGCGGGCGTCGCGGGCGCGCTGCGCGGCGCGGGCCAGCTCCACGCGCTCGCCCGCGGCCGGGCCGTGCCGGTCCAGCACGATGCCGGCGACCCAGTCGGCGTCGAAGACGCCCGAGGGCGGGGCGAAGACGCGCTCGCCCTCGACGTAGCGCCCGCTGCCGCCCCAGTGCCGCCCGCCGCCGGTGTCCACGGGCCGACGGTAGCCGGGCGGGGGAGGGGCCGCCCGGCCACCGGTCCGCCGCGCCGGCGGGCGCGGGTCAGGAGCTGCGGCTCTGCCGCGCCAGCTCGGAGAGCACGCTGCGCTCGAGGACCTCGGCGGCGCCCTCGTCCAGCTCGAGGAAGCGCACGACGGCCTCGTGGTGCTCGTCGTCGACGCGCACGACCTCGCCGCGGGCGTGGACCTCCAGGCCCTCGTCCAGCTCGAGGGCGACGTCGACCTCGGTGTGCTCGGCGGGCAGGTCCTGCGCCTCCAGGCGCAGGCCGCTGCGCGAGATGTCCACGGTGCGGGCGTCGGCGACGCCCTCGGGGGTGGTCAGGTGCACGGCCAGCGAGGTGGGCACGCGCACGGCGGCGCGGCGGGTCTCGGAGGCCAGCAGCATGACGCCGGTCAGGGCCAGCTCGTCGGAGCGGTGCGCCTGGGCGACGGCCTGGAAGACGGCGTGCGGCACCACGGCGCCGGGCTCGCCGGCCTCCGTGCTCACCCACACGCGCTGGCCGTCCAGCGCCTCGACGGTGCCGGGGTCGGCGCTGACGTGGCTGGTGACGACGAGCCCGGCGGCGCCGGCGGTCCAGGACCGGACGGTGCCGGTGTGCACGCGGGGTGCCCGCTCGGTGGTGCCGGTCGTGGGCATGAGCGTCACGGTCGTGTCGAGCGCGGGCCCCTCGGTCATGAGAAGACCGCCCTGAGCGCTGTCCATCAGTCCCCCTGCATCAGCCTTGAGTCACTGGTTACTCACGCTACGTCACTAGAAGGGGTGCTTCCACCCGTCCGGGCTCCTTCGCCCGGACGGGTCAGCGTCACCGGCCACCGCCGGACCACCGCAGGACCACCACCGGGCCCGCCCGCGCGCCCTGGTTCGACCGCGCACCCCGCCCGGCCGTACGGTCGACGGCGTGCTGATGCGCCTGCAGACCCCGCGCGCGGCCGTGGACCCCGCGCTGGCCGCCTACCTCAACGAGCAGCTCGCCCGCTCCGGGGTGCTGCTGGACCAGCTGCGCCGCACCTCGCGCGACCCCGACCTGGCCGCCGAGCGCGCCGTGCTGGCCGACCTGCGACGGCAGGTCGGCGCCGACCGGGCCACCGTGCGCTCCGCCGTGCGCCAGCTCGGCGTGCCCACCGACTGGGCCGTCCTGGGCGTCAGCTGGGCCGCCGCGCGCGCCTCGCGGCTGCTGCCGCTGCTGCACCGCCTGCCCGTCCTGGACCGCCTGCCCAGCCCGCCCTCCACCCGCCAGGACGCCGTGCAGGCGCTGCTGGAGCTGGAGGACCTGCTCGCCGGCCTGCACCGCCGGCAGGTCTCCGCGCGCGTGCTGGCCGACGTCGTCGAGGGCGCGGTGGCCGCCGGCGCCGGGCCCGGCGGGGAGTGGGTGCGCGCCGTGCGCGCGCTGCCCGAGCGCGCCGAGCGCCAGCTGCGCGCCGCCGAGGACCTGCACCGCCGCCGGGCCGCAGCCCTGCTGCCGCGCCCCGGCGCGCCCCGCACCGCCTGAGGAGCGCCTGAGCCGTCTGAGGAGCGCCTGAGCCGTCTGAGGAGCGCCCGCGCCGCCTGAGGAGCGCCGCTCAGGCGTCCACGCGCTCGCGCTCGCGCCGCTCCGCCACCGCGAGCGCGCGCGGGCGCAGCTGCCGGTGCACCACCAGCGCCGCCAGCGCCGTGAGCACCGCCCCGGCCAGCGCGGTGGTGTCCAGCCCGTGCGCGAACGCCGCCCGCGCGGACTCCAGCAGCTGCTCGCCGGCCGCCGCCGGCAGCTGCGCGGCCACCTCCACCGCGCCGCCGAGCGTCTCGGTGGCCGCCGCGGCCCGCTGCGGGTCCGTGCCCGCGGGCACCGCCACGCCGGCCGAGTACGAGGCCGTCAGCACGCTGCCCAGCACCGTGGTGCCCAGCACCGCGCCCACCTCGTAGGCCGTCTCCGAGATCGCCGAGGCCGCGCCGGCGCGGTCCGCCGGGGCCGAGGCCAGGATCGCGTCGTTCGTCAGCGTCTCGGCCAGCCCGGCGCCGGCCGAGAGCACCACGAACGCCACCGCGAGCTGCACCGCGCTGCCCAGCACCCGCCCCGGCTCGGCCGGCCCCAGGGTCGCCGCCACCGCGTAGCCCGCGGTGCCCAGCAGCAGGCCGGTGGTGATCAGCACGTCCAGGCGCGCGCGCCGGGCCAGCCGCGCGGCCAGCAGGCCCGCGCCCACCGAGACCACCGCCCCCGGCAGCAGCATCAGCCCCGCGCGCACCGGGCTCAGGCCCAGCACGAGCTGCAGGTACTGCGAGACGGCGAAGAGCATCCCCGTCATGCCGCAGATGCTCATGAGGTTGGCCAGCACCGCCGTGCGGAAGACCGGCAGCCGGAACAGGCCCACGTCCAGCAGCGGCTCGGCCAGGCGCACCTGCCGGCGCACGAAGAGCACGCCCAGGCCCGCGCCCGCCGCGGTGCACAGCAGCGGCACCGCGCCGGGGCCGTGGTCGGCGAACGCCTTGACGCCGTAGACCACCCCGGCCATCGCCGCGCTCGCCAGCGCCGCGCTGGCCGGGTCCAGCCGCGCCGGCGCGCTCGAGCGCGACTCGCGCACCAGCAGCGGCACCAGCACCAGCACCAGCGCCACGACCGGCACGTTGACGAGGAAGACCGAGCCCCACCAGAAGCGCTCCAGCAGCAGCCCGCCGACCACCGGGCCCAGCGCCGCGCCGCCGGCGAAGGCGCCGGCCCACACGGCGAAGGCGGTGCGCCGCTGCTCGCGGTCGGGGAAGGTGCTGCGCAGCAGCGCCAGCGTGGAGGGCATGAGCGTGGCGCCGAAGACGCCCAGCGCGACGCGGGCGGCGATGAGCGCCTGCGCCGAGGGGGCGAACGCCGCCAGCACGGAGACGGCGCCGAAGCCGGCCGCGCCGACCACGAGCAGCCGGCGGCGGCCGGAGCGGTCGCCCAGGGCGCCCATCGTCACCAGCAGCCCGGCGATGGCCAGGGAGTAGCCGTCGACGATCCACAGCAGCTCGGTGCCGGTGGGCGCCAGCGCGGTGCTCAGGTGCGGCACCGCGAAGCTCAGCACGGTGGTGTCCACGGAGATCATCAGCACCGGCAGCATCAGCACGGCCAGCGCCGCCCACTGGCGGGCGCCGGCCCGCGGGACGGGTGCGGCGGGGGTGCGGGGGGCGGGTGCGGCGGGGGTGGTCACGGGGTCCCTCGGTCGGGTCGGTCGGTGGCGTCCACGCCACTGTACCGTCCCGTCGGTTCAGTGGCGTGGGGGTTAACCTCCACGACGTGCCGAGCCTTCCCCCCACCCGCGAGAAGCTCCTGGACGCCTTCAGCGAGCTGCTCGTCACCGCCGGCGTGCGCGCCGCCACCCTCGACGCCGTGGCCGCCGCCGCCGGCGTCTCCAAGGGCGGGCTGCTGTACCACTTCGGCACCAAGGACGCCCTCGTCGAGGGCCTGCTGGAGCGCTTCCGCGGCCTGGCCGCCGCCGACGTGCACGGCATGCGCACCGCCCCCGAGGGCGCCGTGGACTACTACCTGCGCACCTCCGTGGTGCCGCAGGACGACCCGCTCTCGCGCACCGGCATCGCCGTGCTGCACCTGGCCCAGGTCGGCGACGCGCGCGCCGCGGCCACCTTCACCGCCGCCACCGAGGACTGGCGCGCCGCCATCGAGGAGCAGGTCGGCGACCGGGTCCTCTCCCGCCTGGTGCAGCTCGTCGGCGACGGGCTGTGGGCCGGCTCCTCCATCGGCGACGTCGCCGAGGACGTCGACGAGGTCGTCGCCGGCATCGCGCGCCTGCTCGCCGCGGCACGGCAGGCCGGGGGCGACGCCGGCCCGCGCTGAGCCCTGCCCGCTCAGGCGGAGGGCTCCACCGCCGCGCGCGCCTCGTCCGCCGCCACCAGCTCCGCGTAGCGCCCGCCGCGCGCCAGCAGCTCCTCGTGGGTGCCGCGCTCGGCGACCCGGCCCGCCTCCAGCACCACGATCTGGTCCGCGTCGCGCACCGTGGACAGCCGGTGGGCGATCGTCACCGTGGTGCGCCCGCGGGCCACGTCGCGCAGCGCGGAGGACATCGCCCGCTCCGTGCGGGTGTCCAGCGCGCTGGTGGCCTCGTCCAGCAGCAGCACCGGCGGGTCGCCCAGCACCGCCCGGGCCAGCGCGATGCGCTGCTTCTCGCCGCCGGAGAAGCGGTACCCGCGCTCGCCGACGACCGTGTCGAAGCCCTCCGGCAGCGCGTCGACCACCGCCTCGACCTGCGCGGTGCGCGCCGCGCGGCGCAGGTCCCCGTCGGTGGCGCCCGGCGCGGCGAAGCGCAGGTTGTCCGCGATGCTGGCGTGCAGCAGGAACGTCTCCTGCGTCACCACGCCCACCGCCCGCGCCAGCGAGCGGGCGGTGACCTCGCGCACGTCGTGCCCGTCCACGAGCACCGCGCCCGAGCCGACGTCGTACAGCCGCGCCAGCAGGTAGCCCAGGGTCGTCTTGCCCGAGCCGGTGGGGCCCACCACGGCCAGCGAGGTGCCCGCCGGCACCACCAGGTCGACGCCGCTGAGGGTGTCGCGCTCGGCGCCGGGGTAGCGGAAGGAGACGCCGCGGAACTCCACCCGCCCGCGCGGGTCCACCAGCTCCACCGCGCCGGGCGCCTCCACCACCTCCGGGGCGGTGTCCAGGTACTCGAAGACGCGGGTGAACAGCGCCATCGAGGCGTGCAGGCGCACCAGGATGCGCAGCAGCGCCCCCAGCGGCCGGAAGAGCTGCGCCTGCAGGGTCACCAGCGCCACCAGGGTGCCGGTGCTCAGCGCCGTGCCGCCGCCGCGCAGCCACCCGCCCAGCAGGTACGTCAGCGCCGGCACCGCCGCCATCGTCAGCGTGATGAGCGACCACTGCCAGCGCCCGGCCATCTCCGAGCCGACCTCCAGGCGGGCCACCCCGTCGGACTGGGCGGTGAAGCGCTCCACGACCTCGCGGGTGCGCCCGGTGGTGCGCGTGAGCAGGATCCCCGACACCGACAGCGTCTCCTCGACGGTGGCGGACATCTCCGCGAGCTGCCGCTGGCGCTGGGCGGTGATGCGCCGGCGCAGCCTGCCCACCCGCCGGTTCAGCCACACCGACAGCGGCAGCACCGCGAAGGAGAACAGCGCCAGGCGCCAGTCCAGGGCGAGCATGGCCACCGCGGTGACCACGACCGTGGCGAGGTTCTGCACCAGCTCGGCGCCGGTGCTGGTGACCACGGTCTGCATGGCGCCGATGTCGTTGGCGATGCGCGACTGCACCTCGCCGGTGCGGGTGCGCGCGAAGAAGCCCAGCGACATGCGCTGCAGGTGCGCGTACAGGGAGGTGCGCAGCCCGTGCATGACGGCCTGCCCCACGCGCGTGGTGAGCAGGCCCTGCACCACGTCCAGGGCGGTGCTCGCCGCGGCGATGGCCACCAGCCCGCCGGCCAGCGCCGCGAGCAGCCGCAGGTCCTGCTGCGGCAGCGCCACGTCGACGATCTCGCGCAGCAGGAACGGCGCGGCCACGCCGGCGACGGCGGAGACGGCGATGAGCCCGGCGACCACCGACAGGGTGCGCGCGTGCGGGCGGAACAGGGCCAGCACGCGCAGCACCTCCGCGCGCTGCGGGCGCCCCGCGGGCGGCTCGGTCCTGGCCGGCCGGAACGGGTCGCGGCTGGGGTCCCCGCGCACGCGCCCTCCTCGCTGTGGTGACCACGTCGCCCGGCCCGCCCGGCGCGGTCCGTCCGCCCCCAGGCTAGGAGCCGCCCCGGACACGGGCGGGCTCGCACCCGGCCCCCTATCCTGTGACAGCGGGTGAGGGCGTCGACCGGCGCCGTGCACGGCAGGAGCGTCCGGGCGACCCGGCGCCGAGGCGAAGGTGTGTCGGATGCGGGCGACGCCCTCAGCGGGCTGGGACGGCTGGTCCCCGGTGGGCGGCACCGACGCCCCCCTGCTGCGCGCCGTCGCCCCGCACCCCGCGCTGGAGCGCCTGGCGGCCCTGGCCGCGCGCGCCCTGTCGGCCTCGGCCGGGCGCGCGGAGCTCACCGAGGGGGACCGGCCCACCGGCGCCGGCGCCGCCGTCGGCCTCGTCGCCCCCCTGGAGGAGCTGCTGGCCGCCACCGCCGCCGCCGGCGGCCCCCTGCTCGTGCCCGACGCGCGCGCCGACGCCCGCTGGGCCGCGCTGCCGGCGGTGTCCTCCGGGGTGGTGGGCTGCTACCTGGGCGTGCCGATGACCGGCACCGACGGGCGCGTGGTGGGCGTGCTGGCCGTCTTCGACCCGCTGCCGCGGCGCTGGGCGCCCACCGACGTGGAGCTGCTGGTGGACCTGGCGGCCGTGGCCGTCGGCGAGCTGCAGCTCTCGGCGCTGGCCGTGCAGCACGAGGCCGACCAGCTGCGCTGGCAGGTGGGCGTGGCCGCCGGCGGCGTGGGCAGCTTCGACTGGGACCTCGTCACGGGCGTGCTCACCTGGGACGAGCGGATGCTGGAGATGTTCGGCTACTCCGAGGACCAGTTCGACGGCACCTTCACCGCCTTCGCCGCGCGCGTGCACCCCGACGACCTGCCGCGCGTGCAGGAGGCGGCCGACGCCGCGATCGCCGGCGGGGACGTCTTCGAGGCCGAGTACCGGGTGCTCAACCCCGCCGGCACCCGCTGGGTCAAGGCCCGCGGCCGGGTGCTGCGCAGCGCCGCCGGGCAGCCGCTGCGGCTGGCCGGCGCCGCCTACGACACCACCGCCGAGCGCAGCAGCGACGCGCGCGTGGCGCGGGTGCTGGAGACGATGTCGGCGGCGTTCTACTCGCTGGACCGCGAGTGGCGCTTCAGCTACGTCAACGCCGAGGCCGAGCGGCTGCTGCAGCGCTCGCGCGAGGAGCTGCTGGGGCGCACGGTGTGGGAGCTGTTCCCCGGCACCGTCGGCGCCGCCTTCGAGACCGAGTACCGCCGCGCGGTGGAGACAGGCGAGCCGGTGACCTTCGAGGCGCACTACCCGCCCCCGCTGGACGGCTGGTTCGAGCTGCGGGCCTGGCCGGACCCCGACGGGCTGTCGGTGTACTTCCTCGACGTCACCGCGCGCCGCGCCGCGCAGGAGGAGGCCGAGCGCACCGCGCGGCGCCTGGAGCTGCTGGCCGCGGTCAGCTCCGACCTGGTGGGCACCCTGGACGCGCACGAGGCGGTGGCCCGGCTGGCCCGGCACGTGGTGCCCGCGCTGGCCACCTGGTGCGTGGTGACCCTGCTGGAGGACTCGGGGGAGCTGCGCGACATCGGCTCCTGGCACGCCGACCCCGCGCTGCGCCCGGTGGCCGAGGAGTACCGCCGGGTGCGCCTGTCCGGGCTCTCGCCGGACTCGCCGCTGCTGCGCGCGCTGCCGGGCCAGCAGCCCGTGGCCGTCGCCGAGCGCGCCACCGAGCGGCTGTCCGGGGTGCTGGCCGAGCCGGCGCGCTCGCTGCTGCGCCGGCTGGCGCCGGAGTCGACGTACATGCTGCCGCTGCGCGCGCGCGGGCGGCTGCTGGGCCTGGTCACCCTCTACCGCGACGCCGCCGCCGGCCCGCTGGGCGTGGAGGACCGCCGCACCGCCGAGCAGGTCGCCGACCGCGCGGGCCTGGCCCTGGACAACGCCTGGCTCTACGCGCGCCAGCAGCACGTCGCCGAGGGGCTGCAGCGCAGCCTGCTCACCGCGCCGGTGGAGCCGGACCACCTGGAGGTGCGGGTGCGCTACCGCCCGGCCGCGCGCGCGGTGCAGGTCGGCGGGGACTGGTACGACTCGTTCCTGCAGCCCGACGGCGGCACCGTCCTGGTCATCGGCGACGTCATGGGCCACGACGTGGACGCCGCCGCGGCGATGAGCCAGGTGCGCAGCCTGCTGCGCGGCATCGCCTACTCCAGCGGCGGCTCGCCGGCCGCGGTGCTCTCCACGCTGGACGCCACCATGCGCGGGCTGGCGGTGGCGACCACGGCCACGGCGGTGGTGGCGCGCCTGGAGCAGACCGCGCCCGAGCGCGAGCGGGCGGTGCGCCGGCTGCGCTGGTCCAACGCCGGGCACCCCCCGCCGCTGCTGGTGCGCCCGGACGGCACCGTCACCGAGCTGGACGGCGAGGACCCGGACCTGCTGCTGGGCATCGACCCGGAGCTGCCGCGCAGCGACGAGGAGACCGAGCTGGAGGACGGCTGCACGGTGCTGCTGTTCACCGACGGCCTGGTGGAGCGGCGCGGGCAGGACCTCGACGAGGGCCTGGCGCGGCTGCGCGAGGTGGTGGCCGGGCTCGCCGGCGCGGACCTGGACGAGCTGTGCGACGGGATCCTGGACCGCCTGCTGCCCCCGGAGCCGGAGGACGACGTGGCGCTGGTGGCGGTGCGCCTGCACCCGCAGGACGGCCCGCGCCCGGCGGTCGCCGGCCCGCAGCGCGTGCCCGAGGCCCTGCCGCTGCCCCGCCGCTGACGCCCCCCCCCGCCCGGACCTCACCCGGCCAGGTCGGCCAGGGTCAGCGCCAGGTGCAGGGCCAGGCGGTCCGCACCGTCGTCCAGGTCGCAGCCGCTGACCTCGCGCACCCGGCGCAGCCGGTGGTACAGCGTCTGCCGGTGCACGCCCAGCGCCGCGGCGGTGCGCTGCGCCGAGCCCGCCAGGTCCAGGTAGGTGCGCACGGTGCGCACCAGCTCCGGGTCCGCGGCCAGCAGGCGCCGCGCGCGCTCGTCCACCGCGACGGCCGCCAGCGCGCCGGCCTCCGCCAGCGCCAGCAGCCGCAGGGTGCCCAGCTCCTCCCAGCCGCGCACGGCCGCGCCCCCGCCCGCGCCGGCGACGGCGGCCAGCGCGGCGGCCAGCGCGGCCTGCGCCTGCCGCCAGGCCTCGTGCGCGCCGCCGGCGGGCACCGGCCCGGACACGCCCGCGCCCACCCCGCCCGGGTGCTGGGCCAGCAGCGCCCCCGCCGCCCGGGCGGCCACCTCGGCGGCGCCCACGGCCGCGGGCACCAGCAGCACCGCCCGCGCGCCCACCGGCGCGCAGAGCACCGAGCGCGGCAGCAGCCAGGCGTTGACCGGCCCGGCGGCCTCGCCGCCGGCCGGCGCCAGCGCCACCGCGCGCAGCTCCCCGGCGGGCAGCACGCCCTCCGCGGTCAGCTCCTCGGCGGCGCGGGCGCGGGCGGCGGCGTCGGGCGAGAGCAGCTCGCCGACGGCCCAGGAGGTGCGGTCGGCGGTGCGCGAGCGCGCCGCCAGCGTGGCGGCCACGGCGTCGACGACGTCGTGCAGCTGCGCCAGCCGCTCCCGCTCCACCCGCCCGTGCGGGTCCAGCAGCCACAGGTAGCCGTAGGTGACCCCGCGCCAGCGCACCGGCACGCACCAGCGGGCCAGGCGCCCGGCGGCCGGGTCGGCGGGCACCCGCAGCGGCCCGCGGGCGCGGGCGATGCCGAAGGCGGCGAACGCCCGCTGCACCGCCGCGTCGGAGCGCCGGCGCAGGATCGAGGTGCGGCGCACCTCGTCGACGACGTCGTCGTGCCCGGAGGCGGCCACCAGGTGCAGGTCGCGGTCCTCCAGCGTGGTCGGGGCGCCGGTGAGGTCGGCGACGGCGTCGACGAGCTCCTGCAGGCCCGGGGCGGCGGAGGGGGTGCTCACGGCCCCCACCCTGCCAGCCCGTCATCCACCTGTACGAAGCAGAGGGGGGTGGTTTCGTGCAGACGTCCCTGGTGGCGGCGCCCCGGCGGGCCTAGCGTCGGGGTGTGTTCGGACAAGTGGTCCTCGGCGTGGCGGGCTCGCCGCGCGTGCGCTCCCTGGTGACCGGGAGCAGCCTCAGCCGTCCCGTCGTGCGGCGCTTCGTCGCCGGCGAGGACGCCGACGCCGCGCTGCGCGCGGTCCGCGCCCTCGACGCCGAGGGCGTGCGCACCACCCTGGACGTCCTGGGCGAGGACGTCACCCGCCCCGAGCAGGCCGAGGAGACGCTCGCCGCCTACCGCGACCTGGTGACCCGCCTGGACGGCGCGGGCCTGGCGGAGGGCAACGAGGTCTCGGTGAAGCTCTCCGCCCTCGGGCAGGGCCTGGGCCCCGACGGCCCGGCGCGCGCCACCGAGCGCGCCCGCGCCCTGGCCGAGCACGCGCACGCGCACGGCGTGGACGTCACCCTCGACATGGAGGACCACACCCGCGTGGACCCCACCCTGGAGGCGCTGCGCGCGCTGCGCGCGGACTTCCCCCGCACCGGCTGCGTGCTGCAGTCGATGCTGCGCCGCACCCCCGGCGACGCCGCCGACCTGGCGCACCCCGGCTCGCGGGTGCGGCTGGTCAAGGGCGCCTACGCCGAGCCCGCCGAGGTCGCCCACCCCGCCAAGCGCGACGTGGACCTGGCCTACGTGCGCTGCCTGCGCACCCTGCTCGACGGCGGGGCGTACCCGATGGTCGCCACCCACGACCTGCGGATCGTGCGCGTCGCCGAGGAGCTGCTGGCCGGGCGCGCCCCCGGGGCGGCGGAGTTCCAGATGCTCTACGGCATCCGCACCGAGGAGCTGCGCCGGCTGGCGGCCGCCGGGCACGTCGTGCGCACCTACGTGCCCTTCGGGACCGACTGGTACGGGTACTTCTCCCGCCGCCTGGCCGAGCGCCCGGCGAACCTCGCGTTCTTCGCGCGCTCCCTCGTCACCGCCTGAGAAACCCCAGAACCGCTGAGCCCCCGGAGGTCGTCGTGCAGTCCGTGACCGAGGTCCCCGCCCCCCGCAACGAGCCGGTGCACGGCTACGCGCCCGGCAGCACCGAGCGCAAGCTGCTCACCGACCAGCTCGCCGAGCAGGCCGCGAACCCCGTGGAGATCACCCAGACCATCGGCGGCGTGCAGTCCCTCGGCGGCGGCGAGCGCGTCGACGTCGTGCAGCCGCACCGGCACGCCAGCGTGCTGGGCACCTTCGCCGCCGCCACGCACGCCGACGCCCGCGCCGCCGTGGAGGCCGCGGTGGCCGCCGGCCCGCAGTGGGCGGCGATGGACTACGAGGACCGCGCCGCGGTGTTCCTGCGCGCCGCGGACCTGCTGGCCGGCCCGTGGCGCGAGAGGATCGCCGCCGCCACGATGCTGGGGCAGTCCAAGACCGCCCAGCAGGCCGAGATCGACGCGCCCTGCGAGCTGGTGGACTTCTGGCGCTTCAACGTCGCCTTCGGCCGCCGCCTCATCGCCGAGCAGCCGGTGTCCTCCCCGGGGGTGTGGAACCGCCTGGACCACCGCCCGCTGGAGGGGTTCGTCTACGCGATCACCCCGTTCAACTTCACCGCCATCGCCGGCAACCTGCCCACCGCCCCGGCCCTGATGGGCAACACCGTGGTGTGGAAGCCCAGCCCGACGCAGATGCTCTCGGCGCACTGGACGATGCGCCTGCTGGAGGCCGCGGGCCTGCCGCCGGGCGTGGTGAACCTCGTCGGCGGCGACGGCCGCGCCGTCTCCGACGTGGCGCTGAGCGACCCGCGCCTGGCCGGGATCCACTTCACCGGCTCCACCGCCACCTTCCAGCACCTGTGGCGCACTGTGGGGGAGAACATCGCGGGCTACCGCACCTACCCGCGCCTGGTGGGCGAGACCGGCGGCAAGGACTTCGTGGTGGCGCACCCCTCGGCCGACCCCGAGGTGCTGTCCACCGCGATGCTGCTGGGCGCGTTCGAGTACCAGGGGCAGAAGTGCTCCGCCGCCTCGCGCGCGTTCGTGCCGCGCTCGGTGTGGGAGCGGGCGGGCGCCGGCTTCCTGGAGCGGGTGGACTCCCTGGCGTACGGGGACGTGACGGACCTGTCGAACTTCGGCGGCGCCGTCATCGACGCGCGCGCCTTCGCCAAGAACGCCGCCGCGATCGAACGCGCCCGCGCCACCGCCGGGATCGAGGTCGCCGCCGGCGGCACGTGCGACGACTCCGAGGGCTACTTCGTGCGCCCCACCGTCCTGCTCGGCGAGGACCCCGGCGACGAGGCGTTCCGCACCGAGTACTTCGGGCCCCTGCTGGCCGTGCACGTCTACGACGACTCCCGCCCCGGCGCCTGGGAGGACGTGCTGCGCCTGGTGGAGTCCGGCTCCCCGTACGGCCTGACCGGCGCCGTGGTCGCCCAGGACCGCCTCGCGGTGCGGCAGGCGCAGGACGCGCTGCGCTTCGCGGCGGGCAACTTCTACGTCAACGACAAGCCCACCGGCGCCGTCGTGGGCCAGCAGCCCTTCGGCGGCTCGCGCGCCTCGGGCACCAACGACAAGGCCGGCTCGATCCTGAACCTGCAGCGCTGGACCAGCCCGCGGGCCCTGAAGGAGACCTTCGTGGCGCCCACCACGCACGTCTACCCGCACATGCGCTGACGGGCCCGGGGCGGCCGCGGCGATCTCGGGTTTCGCCGCGGCCGCCCGCGGGGTACACCGGTGGTCATGAGCCACGACAGGAGCTCCACCAGCGCGGACGACCTCAGCGTCGTGCACCGCCCCGGCGCGCGCACCGCCTCCTCCCAGGCCGGCCCCGGCCCGGTCGCGTCGAGCACCCCGCACGAGGAGTCCGTCGGCCAGCTCCTCAGCGACCTCACGCAGCAGATGTCGCGCCTGGTGCGCGACGAGGTGCAGCTCGCCAAGATCGACCTCACCGAGAAGGGCAAGAAGGCCGGCCTGGGCCTGGGCGCCTTCTCGATCGCCGGGCTGCTGGCGTTCTTCGCCCTCGGCGCCCTGGTGACCACCGCGATCGCCGCGCTCTCGCAGGCCGTGGACGTCTGGCTGGCCGCGCTCATCGTGGCCGTGGTCCTGCTGGTGCTGGCCGCGGTGGCCGCCCTGGTGGGCAAGAAGGAGGTCCAGCAGGCGACGCCGCCGGTGCCGCAGGCCGCCGTCGACGGCGTGAAGAAGGACGTCGAGGCCGTCAAGGAGGGTTTCACCCGATGAGCAGCACCCAGCCCACCCCGCCCACCGACCGCGCCGAGCTCGAGCGCGACATCGAGCAGACCCGCGAGCGCCTGGCCGCCACCGCCGACGCGCTGGCCGCCAAGGCCGACGTCAAGGGCCAGGCGCAGGCCAAGGTCGAGGACCTCAAGGCCCAGGTGCAGCACAAGGCCGCCGACGTGAAGGACCGCGCCGTCACCTCCGTGCACGGCGCCAGCGACAGCGCCCCGGGCAGCCCGAAGCAGCAGAGCGGCGCCCTGGTGGGCGTGGTCGTCGCGGCGGTGGCGCTGACGGTCGTGCTCCTGGTGCGCCGCCGCCGCCGCGGCTGAGCACCGCACCCCCCGCACCACCGCGACCCCCCGACCGACCGTGGTCGAGGAAGTGTCCACTTCCTCGACCACCGCGGGCCGGGGGGTCGCGGCGTTCCCCGGGGACCCGCGGTCCCCGGGGGGACCCGCGGGTGCCGCCGTCAGGCGGTGGCGTCCTGCGCCACCGGGGCGGCCGGCGCGGGCAGCGGGTGCGAGGGGACGGTCGCGCCCGCCTCGGCGCGCACGATCGGGGCGACCTCGGTGCCCAGCAGCTCCACCGCGCGCATCACCTCGCGGTGCGGCATCGTGCCCGCGCTCAGGTGCAGCATGAACCGGTCGATGCCGAGCTGCTCGCGCTGCAGCAGGACCTTCTCCGCGACCTCCTGCGGGGAGCCGACGAGCAGCGCGCCGCGGCGGCTGCGCCCGGCCTCGTAGCTGGTGCGGCTGAAGGGGTGCCAGCCGCGCTCGCGGCCGATGACGTTCATCGCGTGCCGGTACGGCTCGAAGTGCACCTCGGTGGCGCGCTGGCTGGTGCCGGCCACGAAGCCGTGCGAGTGCGTGGCCACCGGCAGGGTCGCCGGGTCGTGCCCGGAGCGGCGGGCGGCCTCGCGGTACAGGTCCACCAGGGGGCGGAACTGCGCGGGCTCGCCGCCGATGATGGCCAGGGCCAGCGGCAGGCCGAGCGCGCCGGCGCGCACCACGGACTGCGGGTTGCCGCCCACGCCGATCCACACGGGCAGCGGCTGCTGCACGGGCAGCGGGAAGACGCCCAGGCCCTCGACCGCGGCGCGGTGGCGCCCGCCGGGCCAGGTGACGTGGGCGGGGTCCTTCTGGATGGTCAGCAGCAGGTCGAGCTTCTCGCCGAACAGCTCGTCGTAGTCGCCCAGGTCGTAGCCGAACAGCGGGAAGGACTCGATGAAGGAGCCGCGCCCGGCGAGGATCTCCGCGCGCCCGTCGGAGAGCCCGTCGAGGGTGGCGAACTGCTGGAACACGCGCACCGGGTCGTCGGAGGAGAGCACGGTGACGGCGCTGGAGAGCCGGATGCGCGAGGTGCGCGAGGCGGCGGCGGCCAGGGCGACCGCCGGGGCGGAGGCGGCGTAGTCGGGCCGGTGGTGCTCGCCGAGGCCGTAGACGTCCAGGCCGACCTGGTCGGCCAGCTCGATCTCCTCGACGACCTCGCGCAGCCGCTCGGCGTGGCTGATCGTGGTGCCGCTGCTGTCGGGCGTCGTCTCCGCGAACGCGCTGATGCCGATCTCCACGGTGCTCCCCTCCCCGGCGCCCGCAGGGCGCCCCCATCCGGTGCCCCGTCGGCACCTCGTTGAATCCTCAACCAGCCGGGGGGTGCGCCTCTTCCCGCCCCCGCCCGACGTCACCCGCGCGAGCCCTCACCCGCGCGGGCCCTCACCCGCGCGGGCCCTCACCCGTGCCCGCCGCCTGCGCGCGGGTGCGGCGGGCGCGGGTCGCGCCGCTGCGGCGCCTCCCGCAGCGCTTCCCGCACCGCCGCGGGCAGCGGCTCGCCGCGCGCCGCGCGCGCCGTCACCTCCTCGGCCACCGAGCGCGCCGGCGCGCCGCTCAGCCGCGCCGCGTCCAGCATCGCCTGCCACGCGGCCTCCGCGCCCACCGCGGCCTCGCGCACCAGCACCCCCACCGCCTGCTCCAGCACCGGCCGCTCCAGCAGCGCCCGGCGCAGCTGCACCACCGTGCGCTCGCTGCGCTCCAGCCGCTCGCGCAGCTCCCCGCCGTCCAGGTCCCCGCCGCCCGGGTCCGCGAGGCGGGCGCCCGCGCGCCCGCCCGCCTCGCGCGCCGTCGCCCGCGCCAGCGCCTCGCGCGCCCGGCGCACCAGGTCCCGGCCCCGCTCGGCGGGCGCCTCCCCGTGCGCGCGCGCCACCGCCAGGTCCTCGGCCAGCGAGCGCAGCGCGCCCACCTCCCCGTGGGGGCTCGGCACCACCGCGGCGCCGGCCGGCAGCTCGGCGTCCGGGTGCACCCCGGCCCCCAGCTGCACCAGCACCTCCGGCGGCGGCGTCCAGCCCAGCTGCACCAGCACCCGCACCACCCCGGCGGCGCGCACCACCCGCAGCAGCGCCGCGTCGGCACCGCCCGGCCCGTCCCCGCGGCGCTCCTCGCGCGGGCCCAGCACCTCGCGGACGGCGTCGGCCAGCCGCCCGGCCTCCGAACGGGGCACGGAACCTCCCGTCCCCGGACGTCGGCGGCCGGGTCCTCGACCGGACGGGGACGCGCACAGCGTGTCAGCCGTCACCCCGCCCGCGCCAGGGACGGCGCGCCGGTCCGTGGCGCTCTCCACTAGGTTCCCGTCCGTGGAGAGCTTGCCCTTCGCGGACGCCGCCGGGCTCCGTGAGGACTACGAGGCGGTCGACTGGACCACCACTCCCCTCGGCGACCCCGCCGGCTGGTCCCGCGAGCTGCGCCGGGCGCTGCAGGTCGTGCTCGGCACCCGCTTCCCCGCGCTGGTGGCGTGGGGGCCGGAGCTGGTCATGCTCTACAACCAGCCGTACGCCGACATGGTCGCGGACAAGCACCCCGCCGCCCTGGGCCGCCGCGTGCGCGAGGTCTTCCCCGAGGCGTGGGACGGCATCGCCCCGCTCTTCGAGGAGGTGTTCGCCGGCCGCGCCACCTGGTCGGTGGACATGCCCCTGCCGCTGCAGCGCAAGGGCTTCCTGGAGGAGGCGTTCTTCACGTTCTCCTACTCGCCCATCCGCGGCCAGGACGGGGAGGTGCTGGGCACCCTGGACATCGCGGTGGAGACCACCCGCCAGGTGCAGGACCACCGCCGCCTGGAGCTGCTGACCCTGCTCGGGGACCTGGCCACCGACCTCGACGAGCCCGCCGAGGTCGCCGCCCGCGCCCTGGACGTGTTGCGCACCGCCCCGCTGGACCTGCCCGAGGTCGACCTGCACCTGCCCGGCGCGGCCGGGGCCGGGCACCGGCGCGTGCTGCCCGCCGCGCCCGAGCCGCTGCGCCCGCGCCAGGTGCTGGTGCGCCCCGGCGAGGGCGGGCCGCTGGCGTGGGTGCCGGTCCCCGCCGCCCTGGGCGAGACCTCGCCCGGCGTGCTGGTCGCCCGGCTCAGCCCGCACATCGCCCCCGACGCCACCTACCGCGACTTCCTGCGCCTGGTCGCCGCCACCGTCGGCGACGGGCTGTCCGCCGCGGCCTCCTACCAGGCCGAGCGCCGCCGCGCGGACCTGCAGGCGTGGCAGGCGCGGCGCCTGGGCGGGCTCGTCGCGGTGGCGCAGGCGCTGCCCGACGTCGACGGCGAGGAGGACGTGCTGCGCGTGCTGGAGCGCGGGGCCTCGGCGCTGCTGGGCGCCGACGGCGTCGTGCTGGGCGTGCTGGAGCCCGACGGCTCCGGCACCGCGGGCCTGACCGTGCTCGGCGACCCGCAGGACCCCGCCGCCGCCGCGCTGCCCGCGGCGCTGCGCGGCGTGCCCGTCGCCGACGCCGCGCGCGGCACGGCGGCGTGGCCGCTGCGGCTGACCGACCGCACCGCCGGGGTGCTGGGGCTGTCCTGGCGCACCCCGCGCGAGCTGCGCCCGGAGGACCGCGACCTGCTCACCGCGCTGGCGGCCTCGGCCGCGCAGGCGGTGGACCGGGTGCGCGCCCGCCGCGCCGAGCGCGAGGCCGCCGACGCGGTGCGCTCCCTGGCCGAGACGCTGCAGCGCAGCCTGCTGACCTCCGCCCCGCAGCCGGAGCACCTGGAGATCGCCGTGCGCTACCTGCCGGCGGCCGAGCACGCCCAGGTCGGCGGCGACTGGCACGACGCGTTCCTGACCGCCTCGGGCACCGCGTGCCTGGTCATCGGCGACGTCACCGGCCACGACCAGGACGCCGCCGCGGCGATGGGGCAGGTGCGCAACCTGCTGCGCGGCATCGGCTACTCGCTGGAGGTCTCCCCGGCCTCGGCGCTGTCGGCGCTGGACCGGGCGATGCGCGACCTGGGCGTGGGCGCGCTGGCCACCGGCGTGCTCGCCACCGTCGAGCCGGTGGAGGGCCTGCGCGCCTGGCGGCTGCGCTGGTCCAACGCCGGGCACCCGCCGCCGGTGGTGCTCGCCCCCGACGGGCGGGTGCAGGTGCTGCGCACCGACCCGGACCTGCTGCTGGGCATGGACGCGGAGTTCCAGCGCGCCGACCACGTCCACGGCCTGGTGCCGGGTGCCACGGTGCTGCTGTACACCGACGGGCTGGTGGAGCGCCGCGGCGCCTCCATCGACGACGGCCTGGACTGGCTGGCCTCCACCGCCGCCCGCTTCGCCGACCTGGGCCCGGACGCGGTGTGCGACGCGGTGCTCGCCGAGGTCGCCGGTCACGCCGAGGACGACGTGGCCGTCCTGGCGGTGCGGGTGCGCGCCGAGCCGGTGGCGTAGCCGCCCCCGGCCAGGCCCGCCCAGCGCTCGAAGACGTTGCGGCGCGGGTCGTTGCCGGTCAGCAGGGCGTTGAGCCCGTACAGCGCCAGGAACGGCGCGGTGCCCAGCAGCGCGTACTGGTCGGCGTGGCGCGCCTCGTGCCGGCGGCGCACCGGCCCGCCGAGCCCGCCGTGCAGCCACGCGTTGCCCACGGTGGTGCCGCCGCGGCCGTAGGTGCGCGGCGGCATCGGCGCGCACTCCACGAGCAGGTCCGCGCCCACGACCGGGCGCACCCCGTGCAGGCGCGCCCAGCCCACCGCCACCAGCGTCGCCGGCAGGTTGCGCCAGGCCCGGTACACCTCCCAGGCGCGGCGGGCGCGCGCCGGCGCCCGCCCGCCGCCCGGCGCGCTCACGCGCCCGCGAGCACCGCGCCGACGAGGGCGGCGCAGCGCTCGTGCAGCGCCCGCTCGCGCTCGGCGATGCTCGTGCCGGCCCGCGGGCGCAGCGTCGGCGTGGCCCGCAGCAGCCGCACGTGCTCGGCGCAGGCCAGGTCGCGGCAGGCGCGCACGGCCACCTCCCCGTCGCCGGCGGGGCGGGCCGCGGCGAAGACGGTCACGTGCCCGGCGGGGCGGGTGGTGCCGCACAGCTCGCACTGCGCCTCGCTCTCGGCCCCCCGCCGCCCGGCCGCGCGCAGCGCCAGGCCGACGACCCCGCCGCCGCTCGGCACGAGCAGCCAGCCGTGCTCGGGCGAGCGCGCGTCGCACCAGCCGACGACCTCCCGGCGCGGGTCGGCGCCGCGCACCCGCTCGGGCAGCCGGGCGCGCCGGGACCACCCGCGCCTGCGGTTGACCAGCACGGACCCCACCCGGGCGGGGTCCCACGGCGCTGCTGCGCCCGGGTCGACCGGGGTGCGGTCGGCGTCGTCGGGGGTGCGGGGGGTGGCCGTGGTCGGCACCGGGAGCTCCTCTCGTGGCCGCGGCCGGCGGCGGGCCGGTGCGCGCGCTGGGAGGTTACGCCACCGCCCGGCTTCCCCCCGGGGGCACTTCTTCTAGACAATCGCCGGGACACGCGCAGGGAGGTGCCCGTGACGACCGACCACCCGCTCGCGCAGCGCCGCGCCCCCGCGCCCGCCGCCGCGCCCGTCGCCGTCCCCTCCGCCGTCCCCGCCGTGCCCGCAGTCCCCGCCGTCTTCCCCGCGGCGATCGCCCCTTGCCCCGCCGCCGCGCCCCCGCCGTGCCCCGCCGCCGCGCCCGCGGCCCGCTCCGCCGCCGCGGGCCCGCGCGGCGCCGGCGCCCTCGCCCGCCGGGTGTTCGCGTCGCTGTCCGCCGCCGTGGTCGTCGCCGACGCCCGCGGGGTCGTCCTCGACGTCAACGACGCCTTCGAGGAGCTGGTGCGCGCCTCGCACCAGCCGCTGCCCGGGCGAGCGGTGCAGGACCTGCTCCTGACCGCCGGGGGCCCCCTGGCGGTGGAGGAGCTCGTGCGCCACCTGGGCACCGCCGGCGGCGGCCTGGCGTGCGAGGTGCTCGTGCGGCGCCTGGACGGCACGACGTGCCCCGGGCGCGCCACCGCGGCGCTGGCCCGCCTCGACGGCCGCGACGTCGTGGTCCTGCAGGTCCTCGGCGGGGACGGCCGGCGCCCGGCCGGCGGGCACCCGCACCGCGCCGACCTCTCCGACCGCACCGACCGCGCCGACCGGGCCGACCCCGTCGACCGCGACCCGCTGACGGGGCTGCGCACCCGCGCCGCCCTGCTGGAGGAGCTGGACCGCCGCCTGGCGGTGCCCGGCCCCCCGCTGGCGCTGCTGGTGTGCGACCTGGACCGCTTCCGGGTCCTGAACACCGACCTGGGCCACGAGCCGGCCGACGAGGTGCTGGTGACCACCGCCCGCCGGCTGCTGGCCCTGGCCCGCGGCGGCGACCTGGTCGCCCGCCTGGGCGGCGACGAGTTCGCCGTCGTCGTCGAGGAGCCGGGCGGCCCGGACCGCCACGACGGTCACGACCGCCCGGACCGCCCGGCCTGCCCGGACGGCCCGCCGCCCGGCGCCGCGCTGGAGGCCGCCCGCCGGCTGGCGGCCGCGCTGCGCGAGCCGATGCGCGTGGGCGTGCACGAGGTCGCCTGCGCGGCCGGCGTCGGCGTCGCGCTCGCCGAGCGCCGCGGGGACCGCGACCCCGACGCGCGCGCGCTGCTGCGCGACGCCGGCACCGCCCTGCGCGAGGCGAAGTCGACCGGTCCCGGCGCGGTGCGCCTGTTCCGGCCCGCGATGCGCGAGCGGGTGCTGGGCCGCCGCCGCCTGGAGGACGAGCTGCGCCGGGCGCTGCGCCAGGACGAGCTGGAGGTGCACTACCAGCCGGTGGTGCGCCTGGCCGACGGCACCCGCACCGGCTTCGAGGCGCTGGTGCGCTGGTCCCACCCCGAGCGGGGCCTGCTGCTGCCCGAGCTGTTCCTGCCGGTGGCCCACGAGGCCGGCCTGGCCACCGCCGTCGACGCGTTCGTGCTGGAGCGGGCGCTGGACCTGCTCCAGCGCCGCCCGGGCGTGCACGTCGCGGTGAACACGTGCGCGGACCGCTTCGACGGCACCTTCGCCGACGAGGTCGCCGCGGGCCTGCGCCGGCGGGGCGTGGCGCCCTCGCGGCTGGTGGTGGAGCTGCTGGAGCACTCGCTGCTGCCCGGCGACGCCACGACCGCGCGAGAGCTGCAGCGCCTGGCGGAGACCGGGGTGGGCCTGGCCGTGGACGACTTCGGCACCGGGTACTCGGCGCTGGCGCACCTGCAGAACCTGCCGGTGACGGCCCTGAAGCTGGACCGCGCCTTCGTCACCGGCCTGCCCGGGGACGTCGCCTCCGACCGCATCGCGGCGGCGGTGGCGGGCCTGGCGCGCGGCCTGGGCCTGGTGCCGGTGGCCGAGGGCGTCGAGACGGTCGCGCAGGCGGTGCGGCTGCGCGCGCAGGGCTGGGAGCTGGCGCAGGGGTGGTTCTACGGCGCCCCCGCGCCGGAGCGGCACTGGTACCCGGGGCCGCGCAGCGGCACCATCGGGTAGACCGCTCGTCCGGCACGACAGGCCCGGAGGTCGACCGTGAGCACCAGCAGCACCCCCGCCCCCACCACCGCCGGGCAGCAGCCGGAGCTGAAGCGGGTCCTGGGCCCGAAGCTGCTGCTGCTCTTCGTCGTCGGCGACATCCTCGGCACCGGGGTGTACGCGCTGACCGGTCAGGTCGCCGGCGAGGTCGGCGGCGCCGCGTGGCTGCCGTTCCTCGTCGCCTTCGCCGTGGCGACCCTGACGGCGCTGTCCTACCTGGAGCTGGTCACGAAGTACCCCCAGGCCGCCGGCGCCGCCCTGTACGTGCACAAGGCGTTCGGCGTGCAGTTCCTCACCTTCCTGGTGTGCTTCGTGGTGATGAGCTCGGGGATCACCTCGGCCTCGGCGGCCTCGCGCGCCTTCGCGGCGAACCTCGCCGCCGGCCTGGGGTGGGCGGCGAGCGACGGCGCTGTCCTGGCCGTCGGCCTGGTCTTCATCGGCCTGGTGATGGCGGTGAACTTCCGCGGCGTCGGCGAGAGCGTGCGGCTGAACGTCGTGCTGACCCTCGTGGAGCTGTCCGGGCTGCTGCTCGTGATCGGCGTGGGCGCCTGGTTCCTCGCCGGCGGCGAGGGCGACTTCTCCCGCGCGGTCGCCTTCGAGACGCCCGGGGACAAGAGCGTGCTGCTGGCGGTGAGCACCGCGACCTCGCTGGCGTTCTTCGCGATGGTCGGCTTCGAGGACTCGGTGAACATGGCGGAGGAGACCCGCGACCCCAGCCGCGTCTTCCCGCGCGTGATGCTCACCGGCCTGGGCCTGACGGCCGTGGTCTACGTGCTGGTCTCGATCTGCGCGGTGGCCGTGGTGCCGGTGGGGGAGCTGCGGGCCAGCGAGACGCCGCTGGTGGAGGTCGTGCAGACCGCCGCGCCGGGGTTCCCCGTCTCGGACCTGCTGCCGTTCATCTCGATGTTCGCCGTGGCGAACTCGGCCCTGATCAACATGATGATGGCCAGCCGCCTGCTGTACGGGATGAGCAGGCAGGGCGTGCTGCCGCCGGTGCTGGCCACCGTCCACCCGTTCCGGCGCACCCCGTGGGTCTCGATCGTCCTGACGACGGCGATCGCGGTGGCGCTGCTGGCGTACGTCTCGCTCTCGCCGGACTCCCCGGTGGTGGCCGTCCTGGGCGGCACCACCTCGCTGCTGCTGCTGACGGTGTTCTGCGCGGTGAACGTCTCGGTGCTGGTGCTGCGCCGGGACCGGGTGGGCCACGGGCACTTCTCCGCCGGCCGGCTCGCCCCGGTGCTGGGCGCCCTCTCGTGCGCGTACCTGGTGCTGCCGTGGACCTCGGGGCGCTCGCTGGAGCAGTACCGCATCGCGGGGCTGCTGCTGGCGCTGGGCGTGGTGCTGTGGGCGGTCAACCACGTCGCCGCCCAGCGCCGGGCCGCCGCGCGCTGAACCCGCGCCTCAGCGGTCGTGGCGGGCGCGCCCGGCGCGCGAGCCGGCGTAGGCGGGCTCGCGCAGGCGCAGCCACCGCTGCGGCACCGCCATCCCCGGCACCGGGTAGCGCCCCGGGTCGAAGGTGAGCACCCGGTCCGGGGCGGTGGCGGGGTCCTCGCGCAGGTGCAGCTCCGCGAACGGCCGCCACGGCCCGCGCGGGGCGGCCACGGCGAGCAGGAACCGCCCCGCGCGCCAGCGCGCCGCGGTCAGCAGCGGACCGGCGGGGGTCCGGAACGCCGCCACGCTGGAGTAGGTGCCCGAGCGCCAGTCCAGCGCCGGTCGCAGCACGCGCCGCTGAGCGCCGCGGTCGCCGGTGGTGGACATCAGCAGGTCGCGCGGCTCGCCGTCGGGGCCGGTCACGCGCAGCGCCAGGCCCAGGACGTCCGGCAGCGGCCGGGGCAGCCCGGCGGCGCGGGAGAAGCGCACGAGGGCGCGGTCGGTGCCGGGCTCGTCCAGCCACGCCACCCCGGTGCGCTCGCGCAGCCCGTGCCGGGCGAGCTCGGCGGCCACGACGGCGCCGCGGGTGTGCACGGCCTTGCCGCGGCGCGCGGCGGCGGCCAGGCGGAACGCGGTGCGCAGCGCGGGGGAGTCCGGCACGCTCCCGGGCCGCTCGGGCAGCGTCGTCCCCGCCTCGGGCACCAGCTCCGCCGCGCTCACCCCGCCATCCTGGGGCGCACCCCCGCCCCCCGCACCCGCACCCCGCCACCCACCCCCCGCACCCGCGTCCCCCTCCCCACCCCCCGGGGGGGGGGGGGGGGGGGGGGGGGGGGGGGGGGGGGGGGGGGGGGGGGGGGGGGGGGGGGGGGGGGGGGGGGGGGGGGGGGGGGGGGGGGGGGGGGGGGGGGGGGGGGGG